>JBPOHH010000856.1:0-4126 GCA_052035765.1 Bacteroidota bacterium | reverse complement strand
TCCTGTTGTTGGGTTTGGATATAACCTGTTATCGGCTAACTCGCTCGCCTTTTCTTCAGTAACAGCCACCACCGACTCCGTATCAAACACCAAAATTTCACCTTTCGATGTTATTGCGACCAACGACTTATCATCTTTTGTCATAATGAATGGCGAGAGTATGTTGTGGCTATAATAATCAATAGTTTTAATAGGATCCCGCGTCCAATTGTGCCCGCTGGCACCACTTCCTGTAGTTAATCGAACGAATTTAAAGCCATATTCATCATATATAGCGAGAATGTCTTGCGTGTTTAGCATAGTTTCTATGACATTTGGGGTCGTCAGGTTTACACTAAACGAAAAACTAGCCGGAGCTGTACCATTACTATTATACACATAATACCGACCTGCTTTATTTCCGGTGCCGGATTTATAAATTATAGTGTCTTTCATCTTGGTTGGATAGATACGAGAAATATCAGCTTTATGGTCTAGAATATAGCTTCTTGAATCGCTTGAGATTTTATTCGTTTGAATTGCATAATTGAGCAAAGT
This sequence comes from Bacteroidota bacterium, assembly GCA_052035765.1. GTDB lineage: Bacteria > Bacteroidota > Ignavibacteria > Kapaibacteriales > UBA961 > JADJXV01. Next base: position 3,589 of record JBPOHH010000856.1, on the reverse strand, counting down.
GGAATCAATACCATTCAACATGCTTACTTTTTGAAGACTATTAGAATAATTTAATGATTGATATTGCAATGAGTTAGAAGGCATATCAAAATCATACGCTTCATATAAATTAGCCGAGCGGGTAATGCAGAGAAGCAATGAATCGTTGTAGAATAGATAATCAAGAACGCCTCTTCCTTGAACGTTTCGTTGTTGAACAAGGGTATCGTGACTCAACTCCATTATTATGAAGCAACCACTTTCTTCATGTGTTGATTTTACTTGATTACTGTTATCACCTGAAATCACCATATCACTTGAATTTGTGCTTATCTGTAGATATAATTGGTTTTTACGGTTGTTGAAATCCATTATACTTGCTTTTAAATCCAGGATTTTAGGAGTAATATCGTGCTGAGAACTGGTGGGGATAAACGTAAATGTTTTCGACAGGTTTGCTCTCGATTCACCAATTATCTTTTTCGTGGTAAGGTCGTAGAGTTTTACGTTATCAAGTGCATTCAGTGTATCGGTATAAGCAAGAACTGCGGTTTTCCCGTCTTTCGAAAAATAGCACTTAGTTGGTTGTGGGGAGAAACGCACGGAGTCAAGAAGGCGACCGGTTCGGAAGTCCCATGTAATAAGAATATCACTGTAGGTATAGAGAAATTGACCGTTTGGTGAGGTTTGTACGGCATCCAATCCCTTTATGAGCAGCTTTTGGTATTTATATCCGACATGCTGTTCCCATCCTGATTCTTGGGACAACAAAGGATTTGATGCAAACTGCGAGAGAACGGTAACGAGGGCGAACAGAAGGTAGATTTTTTTCATAACACACTGTAAAAATAAGAAGAAATGAAACTTGGCTTGGTCTGCATTTCAAATTTACAAAGAAAGATTAAATGTACAATCGATTGTAGTGTTCACTCAACAAAAAAACATCAGACTGCCCGGGCAATCTGATGTTTTTTTTAAAATCTTTCCTATATCCGACAACTACTTATCTCAGCGTAATTGTCTGCGTTTTCCCATTAATTGTCACGCTTGCTAATTTATTACATGCTTCCGTACCGAGCGGGTCATAATTGATAGATAACGTCGCTCCTTTATCATTTTGAATGGTGAGGATGCCGGATACAAAATCCTTCGCCTGGCATGCTACTTTTTTCTTTAAGGGAGTGTCGATGGTGACGGTATAGGCGACACCTTTTCGGTTGACACCATTTGCTGAACCTGACAACACATACTCATCATCCCAAATTGTGGCGGTGAGCAGTCCTTTGGTCTTTTCAATTGTACGGTTCGAATTCAACGAAATTGTTCCATTTGGCGTAGCAATCGATGCATTCTGCACGAGGATATTCACTTTCCCGATGCCGAGGTAGGTAATCGTTTTCGTACCCGTCACCTTCATATCCTGTACGTAATAATTTTCAAGCGAAATCATCACGTTGGAATTCACTTCTTTATATTTTCCGGTGAATTGCGCAATAATTTTTCCTCTTCGTGTAAGACTGTCTCTACAGACACAATTCTGGCTGCCGAAGTCGATTGTCAGAATCCTTGCCACCGAATCCCATGTGGCGGTAGCACAGTCAGGCAATAATTCTGACTTTTTAGGCGATACAAGAATGGTAGCATTATCACCTTTGATTCCCGACTGAAAGGTCGCTTCGCTTTGCGTATCAAAAAACGAAAACACCGATGTCAGCTCTCCATCGACAAGCGCATTATCCTGTGACGATTCGATACTTTCCTCGACGGGGGATGTCGCATTATTTTTGCAGCCAATCACACCAACGACCAATGCCAAAGCAAGCAAAAACTGTATAACCTTCAGATTTTTCATAGACCTACACCTCTAATGTGTTTAAAAAATATTAACAACGAGTACTCTTAGTCACGCAAATTCGGAAAAGGTTTAATCAATTATGTACTATTTCGAATATCAGATGTTACTGCTGCTACACCATAGAGTTCACCGTATCGCCTTGTCGATACCCTCTTCCCATTGTCGTGTTACTTCTGCTCAGCTCGCTCGTAGTGATAGGGTTAGTATTCATTGTTTATTTTGAGGATAAAGAGTCCGTGCTTTGCCTTTTCACCATAAATTGCTACTGCGAACTTGGGCTCAAAGTAATAATAGTACTCCATATTGTCGCGGTCGCAACCATTTATTTCGCCGGATTCTTTGAAAAATTCGCTGTAATTAACTTCTACACCATTGCGTATGTACATTGGCTCGTTTCCGCTCGCACCGTAACTGCCAATCTTGCCTAGAGTAAGCATGTACTGCTTTGCTTTAACAGAAACTGAAGAATTTAATTCTGCTTTTGATAAAAGATAGTCTTGTGTTTCATATCCTTCAGGACTTTCTTGATCATCATTTCGGGCTTTTTCATACGACACTTGTATCACATTATCATCATCGATGAGCTCAGTCGGTATTTCTAAGGCGAATGTACCGTCTGCCATGGAAAAGGCAGAAATTAATCTCTTCGCTGTCACCAATGTAATTTTTGCATTTTCTATCGGCTTGCCACTTTTCTCAGACGTTACGGTACCTTTGATTACACTGAATTTCCTCGGTGTCGATGATTGCGCAATTGAAGCCACGATGTTTGCTTGCGATTTCACGCCACTATTTTGAGGTTGTACAAATTCAGTGTTTTCTTGCTGTCCGTCAGACTGCAAGGGCTGACATGCGACCAACGCAGTTGCCATCACCACGCTTGCTGCTATCTTAGAATACGGCACGTTGTAGCGATTGGGGAGCTCATGCTCGACGATTGGTTCACGAAGCTGAGATTTGGTTACTCTACCGCAAAGGTTGCCATCAGACTTTTTCAGGAGTGCGGCTATTTCCTTTTGATGTAAATTACTTAAATCTACGACAGTTTTAGCGCACACATCACAATAACTTCCGGCTTCGTTAGGTGCCATACTTTCCCACGTTTCAGTGCATGGATTGCTTAGTATCAGGAATGATGTTTTCATAGTGTATCCTCCGGGGCTTTTCTGCCCAAACGTTCTGACAATAGTACTTCATTATAGTTGGGTTACTGCACTAATTGATAGAGATAGGGTGTCCGTATCAAAATATCTGATAGCTCCATAGGAGCGAAATCTTAATAGAAAACGGACCGTTCTTTGAAATCAAGCTCCATAGGAGCGACATACATACAACCAATCCACCAACTATTTCGCTCCGATGGAGCTTTGAATTATAGGGCGTACGTTCTATTATTATTTCGCCCTTACAGGGCTAAAGAAATGGAGTATTTCCTATGGAACAATTTGATGCGAAAACCCTATTGATAGAGAGGTTATTCGGTCGTAAAGTTACAGGAGTTTTTTGTCCGGTCAGTGAATTGCACCAAGGTAATCACCTCCATGCAAAACGTCGCGCACCATCTTTCCCGCGTTTAATTATTAGGCTGCTAGGTTTATTTCATTCAGCCGATAGTAGTTCATCACGTTTTTCAATCAACCATGGAGAATCGTCCACTTTAACCTGACTTTTTTTGTCCGGCGTTAGTTTCGTATTACAAAGTAATGCATATCTCACATTTTCATCAGGGTCAACTGATAGTACAGCAATGATACT
>JBPOHH010000902.1:0-2155 GCA_052035765.1 Bacteroidota bacterium | reverse complement strand
AACATTCAAGGGAATGGACCCGGCATTTCGACTATAACCGTAAAATTCCCAAGCCATTACGCCACAAAATCCTCGACGCATTCGAGCACCTTACCGGCAAACGCATCGGTGAATACAAGAATTTCATTGAAGTCTGAAGTTCACGGCTACGAATGCACCGGCTTGCGGCGATTCTCGATACGTGTTTTAGCAAGCGTCGCTGCAATTGCTAATGAATGATAGAGTTCCTTCGGAATCTCTTCCTTCCAATACTCCGCTACAAAGCTTGTCGAATACGCGCCGCTGACAAATGCCGGAGACTCAAGCACGAACTTACAGAATGGAATCGTCGTGCGGAGTCCACTCAGCCGGTAATCATCTAACGCCTTGATGGTAAGGGCAATTGCTTCTTCGCGGGTATCGGCATGACAGATGAGTTTTGCGACCATGGAGTCATAATTTACCGTCACTTCATACCCGGCAAACAGGGCAGAATCATTCCGAATCCCCTCGCCTTCCGGCATGCGTACATAATCAACCACACCCGTTTCCGGTAAAAATTCCGAATACACATCTTCAGCGCAAATTCTGCATTCAATTGCATGACCCTTCGGCGCTAAATCACTCTGATTAATGTCAAGCGGCAATCCGGCAGCAATTCGGAGCTGCTGTTCGACAAGATCCACACCCGAAACCATCTCCGTAATCGGATGCTCAACCTGAAGCCGTGTATTGACTTCCATAAAATAAAACTTACCCGATGCATCGAGCAAAAACTCAAGCGTTCCGGCATTGGTATAGCCACACGATGCCACGAGGCGCGCTGCTGCAGCTCCCATCGCAGCATGGATTTCCGGCGTCACGGCCGTCGAAGGCGACTCCTCGACCACCTTTTGATGGCGTCGCTGGATCGAACATTCCCGTTCGGGGAAGTAAAGAATTTTCCCAAAATTATCCGCCAAAATCTGAATTTCAATATGCCGCGGTTGCACGATATACTTCTCAATAAACACCCTGTCATCACCAAATGAGGTGAGTGCTTCACCTTGTGCCGACCGTAATCCTGCGAGCAAATCTTCGGGTTTATCGACCAAGCGCATCCCTTTTCCGCCGCCGCCGGCGGCTGCTTTCAGGAGAACCGGATAGCCGATTTCTCCTGCAATTCTAATGACTTCGGCTTCATCGGAGATTGCTCCGTCCGAACCAGGCGATATAGGAACATTTGACGCAATCGCAATTTCCCGCGCGGCGGTCTTATCGCCTAATGCCTGAATTGCCTTAGGACTTGGTCCGATAAACACCATACCGGCATCTGCGACTGCTTGTGCAAAAAGCGCATTTTCCGATAAAAATCCATACCCGGGATGAATCGCCTCCGCACCTGTTTCGCGAGCAGCTTCGAGCACTTTTTCCATCACTAAATAGCTCTCGCGAGGGGTGACTCCGCCGATTGCTACCGCTTCATCTGCCTCTGACACATGCAATGCCGACACATCCGCCTCCGAATAAATAGCCACGGTTTTTATTCCCATTTTCTTGCAGGTACGAATAATTCTCAGCGCAATTTCACCTCGATTTGCTATCAGTATTTTGGAGAACATTTAATTTAATTCCTTTTTATAGTTAAAGTTATGATACCGTTCATTATTTTCCGGTAGGCATGTAGTTGAAACTCGCATATAACCTAGAGCGACGATAAGCCGTTCGTCATGCTGAGCTTGTCGAAGCATCATGCCAATACCATATTCTTACGTAAGTAGTATTCCATCTCAAATAGAATCTACTACCGCTCTATCCACACTCTATTTCGCAATCACTATCCGGCGCACGACCACTTCCGTCGGCGATTGCACACACACGAAATACACACCGGCAGGGATTTCCCGTACCGAACCCGCTATCACCTGCGTTCCGCTGATGCTTCCCGTGTATATATCCTGCTGCTTTGCGCCTAACGCGTTAGTAATATACACCTTATGCTCACCTACTTCCGCCGCCGTCACCGTGATATTCAGAACATCACTCGTTGGATTAGGTTCGGTTGCTACGGTCAAAAGTGTATTGCCCGGCTTGAATAATCGTACACCACCATCAATACAAATTCCCGTTAACTTGAATTCTCCATCTACCGTCGTCACCGATGCTTTGCCGCTCGTAAATGTCAATGATTTTAAGG
>JBPOHH010000001.1:0-6112 GCA_052035765.1 Bacteroidota bacterium | reverse complement strand
TTTTAAGCTCTGTTACCACGCCTCGGTATTGAAGATAACTATCAAGATACGGTACTTTAAATGCGATGGAATCGCCGATGGATAGGATTTTGTTCATAATGGTTCTCGTTTTATCGTAGTAAGTGTCAATAATAGTATAATCTTGCTGCGGTAGGGATAGGATGCAAATATTCTATTCGTTCAAAACGTACTTCTATCAATACGATATCTCAGCAGGTCTTCGTGAATTGCAAGTTTGCACTGCAAAATTACAATTTATCAGCGAAGAAATAGGTAGCTGTATCCAAAAATATTCGCTCATTGTTTCATAACGATTCCCACACCCACCACCCCATCACCCCCCCCTCAACACATCATCCGCACAGCATGTATAATGCCTACTCTAACCGGCACCAAAGTACAGTAAATCTTGATAAAAAGAAACAACCCTGCAAAACATCCCAACTATAAGTGCTGATAGACGGCTATAGCAACCAACCAAACGAGAAACACATTGGAATGCAGATACCGAAACATGGTATTTTTCGGTGATTGATGTCATTGAAATACTAACAGGAAGTAGTATTCCCAAGCGATACTGGAGCGATTTAAAAAAGAAGCTGACGCAGGAAGGAAGTGAAGTGTACGATAAAATCGTACGGTTGAAAATGCAGGCAGAAGACGGTATGATTTTTCGGTGATTGATGTCATTGAAATATTGACAGGAAGTAGTATTCCCAAGCGATAGTGGAGCGATTTGAAAAAGAAGCTGACGCAGGAAGGAAGTCAGTTGTACGACAATATCGTATAACTGCCTGTCAACACATACCAAAGAACCGTGCCGTATATCCAAACAGTAAGAAAATAACCAACCCTAACCACCCCCCAAGCCCACCAAAGCTTGATGAAAAGAACTACCCTGCAAGACGTTTCAAAGGAAAGTGTTGACGTCCGGTTGTAGCAACCGGACGGACGGGTAAACAGGTCGCACCTACGGCGCTCAATACATCTTCGACATTCATTTCTACAAACAGGTCGCACCTACGGCGCTAAATCATTTCGTCTGAATTCTAACTCAGCAATCACCCGACATCATAATACTGCAAACAATACCCAACATTATGTAACACCTTAGAATTCAAGCTTGTGTAATTTTGAATCGCACAGTCGGATATTCCTGCCGTACGTTTTTATATACTTATTCAATACACAAAATGAAACATATCGTTGTTACAGCTTTCCTTCTCATCGCGTGCTCGCTGATGATACACGCGCAAACGCCGGTGCGCACAGAACTCCCCGCAAAACTCACAACACCGAGTGGAAAAACACTCAGACCCGATACATTTCTCTGGGTAATTGATTCCGCCGGAGTAGTATCCCGCATTGATCCTTCGAATGGCGCAAAAACTATCATCTACAACGCAAAAGAAAATGCACCGGGGTCATTGGAACAATTACAACAATGTTCCACACCCAAAAACGGTGTCGATACCCTCATTCACACAACACATTCAGGTTCGTTGCATACCTCTGATGGTCAAAAAGTAGGTATGACAAGCAAAACCGGAACCGTAAGCGAGATCATCACCTGCATTACCAACAATTCGGTAGCAACTGACGCCGTAGAAAATGCAATGGCGGAAGAATTCACCATATATCCAAACCCTTCAACAGCAATTTCCAGCATCGACTACGCAATACCATCACAAAAATATATTGAAATTAAGATCTATAATGTCTTCGGCGCTGAGGTTGCGACTATCCAGGACGGCGTGCAATATCAAGGACAACATTCCATGAAAATAGAAACAGATACTATCGAGCCCGGCATCTATGTCATTCGCTTTGCTGTGGATTCTGTGGTTACGTATAAGAAGTTTGTGATAGCACGATGATGCTTGTGGGGTGTTTATTGATGCGATGATTGGGTTGATACTGAAACTCACAGTAATGTATGAATCATGTAACCATTACCCAATGTTATGTAACACAAATCACCCCAAATTACCCGAATTTTGCTCTCAATAATAACAATTCAAAACGCACATTTTCAAACATACAATTGTATCATTTATAAGAAAGTTTACTATGGCAGAGATTAAGATCGAAAAGAAAAAAAAGGTTTGGCCCTGGGTATTAGCCGGCTTTGGTATCGTTATACTCGTGATAGCAGTGATGGTGTCTCGTGATACCAGCAAACCCATGGACATAGAAGCGGCGACAGAGTACGTGCCTCAACCGGAAAAGCCGACAGACCTCATCGGTGTTAAAGAAAATAATGCCACCGTGGCAGCGTATGTCGATTTTATAGAAAACAGTCCAGGCAAGATGACGCTCGATCACGCCTTTTCGAATGAAGCGCTCCTGAAACTCATTGAAGCTACCAAAGCAATGGCCACTATCGCAGGATATACCATTCAGGCAGATTTAGAAAAGGTAAAGGGGTATGCGAATATCATTACCAAAGAAAAATATGTCACAACCCATGCCGATTACATACGATTCGCTGATGATACATTAACCCGCGAATTACAAAACATCCAAATGGCAAAGTATCCTACGCTGGCAAATGATATTGAAGAACTGAAACATGCCGCAGAAGCCGTTAATCCGGAAGTACTTACCCTCAAGCAAAAAGATGCCGTGAGAATGTACTTTGCAAAAGCATGTGAAGTGTTGAAGAAAATGAATTAAGTTTTCGATAGGGCGCTGATTTATACAACACAGAATGTAGGGGCGAATCGCATTCGCCCCGGTCATGCAGGAGTCGGGCGAATGCAATTCGCCCCTACAATGGATGAATACTGCACTTGAAAACGTATCAAAAAACAAACTTTATATCAAAATACTACTATGACAATGACAAACAAAAATCTCTTCTATCTCAGCGATTTACCCGATTACCAGGTGGCTGAAAATTATTGCGACGTACGCGGCTGGAATGTACAGGATGCCAATAACCACATCATTGGGAAAGTCGATCATTTACTGGTCAATAAAGCGACCGAACGGGTCGTGTATCTCGATGTCGAAGTCGATGATGCATTGATCGAAGAAGGGCATGACACCTATCACACGCCGGCAAATAAAGGCGTGCATGAATTTCTCAATAAAGAAGGAGAAAATCATCTGATTATTCCTATCGGAATGGCTACAATTGACGAGAAAAACAACTTCGTCAAGAGCAATGAAATTAAAGGCGCCACATTCGCCAAAGCGAAACGCTTCAAAAAGGGCGATCCTATTGACTTCGGCTACGAATTAGATGCAATGCGCCATTACAACGGAGACAATACCATTCATCCCTCAAATACCGTCGATGGATTCTACGACCGCGAAGAGTTTATTGATACCTTTCATCGTACTACGGTATAGGAATGCCAATACCTTGCCTTCTTTAAAGTGGTAAAGCATAGAAAATCATTTACTTACCAGCTAAAGTCCCCTCTCGGGAGGGGATTTAGGGGTGGGTCAAGCGGCTGCATACGATAAACTATCAACCCACTTTTATCATCTCAATAACAAGCGTATCGCGTACTACAAATGCTCTCATGCATGTTCGAAACATGCTCGTTTATTGCTAAAAGTAAAAAGTCTTTAATACCAAAATAGATTAAAAAGAATGTCATTCTGAGTGAGTCTTCGAACGAAGAATCGAAATATGATCATGTCGAAATACCATGATTTTACAGCAGTTTTCGATTCTTCACCCTCCGAAGGGCGAAGAATGACAGCGTTGTTATAAATACGGTACAATTAAATTCATATCTGTATAAGTAGAACTAATCCCAACACCTCCCAACAAATCCCATGAAAATACTAATCGTACTCACATCCCACAGCGCGTTGGGAGATACCGGAGAAAAGACCGGTTTTTGGATTGATGAATTTGCAACACCGTATTATGTATTCGCAGATGCACATGCTGAAATAACCATCGCATCACCCAATGGAGGTCAGCCGCCGGTGGATCCCAAAAGCGAAACAGAAGATGCACAATCAACATCCACAAAACGGTATTCCAACGATACAATCGCACGTGAAAAAGTGGCGCATTCTCTCAAGCTGAGCGATGTACGAACATCAGATTATGATGCAGTGTTTTATCCCGGAGGTCACGGCCCGTTGTGGGACCTTGCGACAGATAAAGACTCTATTCGATTAATCGAAGAGTTCTATAACCATCAAAAACCAATCGCTTTTGTCTGCCATGCACCGGCAGCGCTCGTGAATGTAAAAGCAAAAAACGGCGAACCTTTCGTAAAAGGCAAGGAGTTGACAAGTTTTTCAAATACAGAAGAAGCTGCCGTTAAATTAACAAAGGTCGTTCCTTTTTTACTCGAAGATGAGCTCACCAAGCATGGTGCACGCTATTCCAAAGGATATGATTGGGCATCATACACCAAGCAAGACGGGCTGTTAATCACAGGACAAAATCCGGCATCTTCCGAAGCAGTCGCGAATCTTCTTCTACAAGCATTGAAAGCCGGAAAATAATTTATGCCCACTGCGGGAATTGTCGTGCTGAAAAAAATGATTCGCTTTTTCAAGTACATCCGGCAGGGCAATACCTACAGCAAGAACAATTTGGCTAAAGCCCACATCTCACTCCTTTCCCCACCAGCTAAAGCTGGAGGCAATTCAGTAAGATAGTCGCCTATCGGCATCCAATTTTCATTTGTTCTCAAGCAAGAATCAGGTTGACTAGACTCCATCTTCAGCTGGAGTAAGACCATGAATCATTGGCTTTAGCCAAATTGTGTGGTATGTATATACAAAACAATTCTTACGTGGGAATTGTCGTATGATTTTTGTCCGGCACGACAATTCCTACAGAATAAATAATACCGAAATAGATTGAAAAGTATGTCATTCTTCTCCCTCCGAAGGGCTCAGAATGACAGCGTTGTTATAAATACGATATTTTTAAATTCATAGTTATATACCACACCCTCAATTCCCACCCATACATCAGAATTCCCGTATTGCGCTGTAATTTTGTAAATTAGAAGAGTGAACATGTACAATAGTCTCTGCCCCGCAGAGGATAACGACATGAATTCTCAATTTTTAAACAATTTTACCTGTACATATCTATGAAACATTTGCGTACTAGATTTCTTGCTCTCGTTCTTTGCGGTTTGCTGCTTGTTCCATCCCTCCTATCTGCCCAAGGCAAATGGGTATCTGCTTCTACGGAGGGCTTCACGCCCCGCACATATCCGTGCGCTGCCACGGTTGATGGTATTGTCTATGTCTTTGGCGGCTTTTCGACTATTCTCGCATCCGGGGCGCAGAGTACCTGTGAAGCCTATGATCCCGCAACGGATAAGTGGATCACGCCTGATCTCAGCGGAGTGCTCACCGGAAGAGGCGGCGCATCGGCGAGTGTGGTCGATGGGAAGGTCTATGTTATCGGAGGTTCGGATATTAATTCCATATCCATCAATTCCGTACAGGTCCTCGACCCCGTAGCAGGTGAATGGAATACTCTCAAAACAACGGGTGCAATGACCGCGCGCAACCGCCATGCCGCCGGCGTAATTGACGGTAAGATTTATATACTCGGCGGAGCGCAGGCAGGAAATTATTTGACGAAAATTGAAGTGCTCGATCCGGTGACAAAGACATGGACAGTGCTCACAACGACCGGCACCTTCACACCACGCCGCGCATCAGCTGTAGCAGTGATTGATAAGAAGATGTATGTGTTCGGAGGATTCGACGGAGCGGCATATCTCAATACATTGGAAGTCTTTGACCCGGCGACAAAGTCGTGGAGTACGCCTACAGTCACCGGCGACCCACTGCCAAGAGCAGGTGCTGCAGCAGCCGTCGTTGGCGGGAAAATATATATCATTGGCGGCTATAATGGAGTATTGCCGGACATTATCGAAGAATTTGATCCAATGACCAACACCTGGAAAACAATCGACACGGAAGGAAATTTCTCTCTCCGTTCCGGTGTAGCGTTAGCCACTGTTGGCAACCGGCACTATGTCATCGGAGGTTCACAAGCTGACCCCATCAGTGCCTACAACGAATACCTGACATTAGCTCCAAGCAGTGTCCACACAGTTACCGATGACGCTCTTCGCCTCGCGCCCAATCCTACAAGCGGTATGCTGAG
>JBPOHH010000294.1:0-3247 GCA_052035765.1 Bacteroidota bacterium | reverse complement strand
TACCTCAAGTGCACAATATGTATTCAAATGGAGTCCTGACGGAACCCGTATAGCCGGTCCCATCGTGTACAACATCGTAAAAATATGGCTTATCAACACAAGCACTTCCGTTCAGGAAGAGAATACCCCGCTTCGCATTGAAGCAGGATTCTCCCTCTTCCCCAATCCTACAGACAATTCCCTTCACCTAACCTTTGCCACCGAACGCGCAGTAGCAAGCGCTGTACAGATTTGCGACCTCCTCGGCCGCACGGTAGCGACCGCTGAAGTAACGGCAGGTACTAAAGAATGGACGATGAGTGTAGGTAATTTATCGACAGGCGTGTATGCTGTTCGCTGGGGTGGTGTGGTGCAGAAATTGGTGGTGCGGTGAGCGTATCCCGGTAGCGCGTGGCAAGGGAGAGCACGAACGTGTTTTTTTGACAATTTCCTTATTATATAGATCATTAGAACAAATCCAACAGCAAAAAACAGCTACTTCATGTATGCTGTACTTGATTGCTGCTGCGCCGACCTGCGGACGGTTGGATTCTACCCTACAGCACGCCTCACCGGTAGATATCAATTCTCATAGAACTATAAAATGAACACGGTAATTTTTCCTGCTATTGGCATGTATTCTTTCATTTTTTTCATTAAGTTGCCGGAAGTTTTCGTTTTAAAATCATTTATGGAGATGTCATGAAATCTTTCTGTACCGCTTTAGTTATTCTCTTCTCAATAAGTACGGCTCACTCGTACGCTCAGACAGTACAATTCGAACTCAAAGGGCATTCAGCTAATTTGTCGGCGGTATGCTGGAGCCCCGACGGCACCAAGCTTGCCACCTCGAGTATAGACAAAACTGCTGTTATCTGGTCAACCATCACCGGCGAAAAACTCTTCACGCTCCAGCATTCGAGTGGAGTCAATGCCATGAACTGGAGTCCGGACGGCACCAACGTCGCGACGGCATCTGACTCGACGGTAACCCTCTGGTCGGCTGTCGATGGCAGCAAAATTTCAACCCTATCGGCGCATAGTGCTACGGTTATTGCCGTACGGTGGAGTCCGGACGGCGCGAAGCTTGCCACCGCAGGTAATGATAAGTCGGCAATCATCTGGAATACTGCAACCAACCAAAAAATCTTTACTTTGCAAGGACATACAGACTGGATCTATTCCGTGGAATGGAGTCCGGACGGCACCAAGCTCGCAACCGGGAGCAAGGACAATACTGCAATTCTCTGGTCATCCGGAAGCGGAGAAAAGCTCGGCACCGTAGCCGCACACACCGGCTGGGTCTATGCCTTGAGCTGGAGCCCGGACGGCACCAAACTCATCACCGTCAGCGCCGATAAAACAGCCATTCTCTGGTCAGCCGACGGTGTCATGCTCCACCAACTTCAGGGGCATACGGGATTTATCTGGGATGTCGATTGGAGCAAGGATGGTACAAAAGTAGCAACCGCAAGCGCCGATAAAACCGCAATCCTCTGGTCGGCAGTCACCGGCTCGTCAATCGCCACTCTCAGCGGCCATTCTGCTAATGTGAATGCTGTTCGCTGGAGCCCGAACGGCATGCAGGTGATGACGGCAAGCGCCGATAAGACCGCCAAAATCTGGTCTGCAACGACAGGCGCATTGGTGTATTCCTTAAGCGGACATCTACAAGCTGTGAGCGATGTGAACTGGAGTCCGGACGGCTCAAGAGTAGCCACCGCAAGCAACGACGGCGCCGCCAAAATTTGGTTCGCCGGCGGAGGCAGCGACGTGCACGAAACACACACACTACTCGCTCCGGCGTTTTCCCTCTCCCCCAATCCTACAGACAATTCCCTCCACCTCTCCTTTGCCACCGAAAGCGCAGTACCAAGCGCCGTACAGATTTGCGACCTCCTCGGCCGCACAGTAGCGACCGCTGAAGTACCGGCAGGCACAAAACAATGGACGATGAGTGTGGGTAATTTACCGGCTGGTGTGTATGTTGTTCGGTGGGGTGGCGTGGTGCAGAAATTGGTGGTGCAGTAATTCTCTTTTGCTCTGATTGAAGAGTATGCTTATTTATGAATCGACTACATTCTTTCACTTAGATTATTACTGAATAATTATGAACCATATTTCCAGACAGATTATCCTGCTATCTCTTTGTTTTGCAGTATGTTTATTCCTGTTCAGCACTGCCAATGCTGCTCTCCCTAGCAATACACCCGGCACCTTGCAGCATACCCTTGGCGGACATGGCGGCGAGATTCTCGATGCGAGCTGGAGTCAGGATTCTAAATATGTCATCACCGGCAGCGAAGACAAAACGGCGATTATCTGGGATGCAGCGTCCGGCAAACGGTTGCATACGCTTCAGACTGACTACAAGCTTGGTGTCCGTAAAGTACTTTGGAGTCCCGACGGAACAAAAGTAAGTACCGGTGGCGACAGCTCGGATGTATGGGATGCTCGCACCGGTAACAACTTATTGACAATCAGGGGTGTTGTCTTCGGATGGAGCCCTGATGGGAAATGGATATTTATCGGTAATTCTGACTCGACGGCAAGTATTCTTGATGGAAGTACTCTCGAAGTAATACAGACACGTAAGAGTTCTACTTCCACGATAATGACAGCTCAATGGAGCCCTGACAGTAAAAAGATTCTAACCCTTGGGGCAAACGGTCATTCGGTAGTCGTTTGGGATGTACTTTCCGGTAACACCCCACTTATAATTTCTGAGAGTACTTCTTATGTTTTTGCTTTACATTGGAGCTCAGACAGCAAAAGTATTGTGACAACAAGCGATACCACTCTTACTTCGTGGGATGCGAACACCGGCTCAGTAATTTCCAAGAAAAGCGTAGGATTTGCCGGCAGAAATTTTAGTCCTGATGGCACTAAGATTATTTTACATGATAGAATTAGACTACTTATCTATGATACCAAAAGTGGTTCGCATTTATCGACCCTCGAAGGACATACAGATAATATACGTGATATCGCATGGTCGCCGGATAGTCGGCATCTTGCGACAGTCAGCAATGATAATACAGCCATTCTATGGGATACAGACACCGGCGCGAAGCTTCATACCCTACGCGGACATGGCTCAAATGTGTCCGTTGTGCGGTGGAGTCCGGATAGTACACGGATTACAACGGGTGGTGGCAAGTATGTTACCCTGAGAGAGCCCGAAGAATACTCTGACTTTTCGGTTCGGATTTGGGATGTGCGTTCTGGGCAGCTACTCCATACTATGATGCCACATCAGGCGTATGTC
>JBPOHH010000293.1:0-2125 GCA_052035765.1 Bacteroidota bacterium | reverse complement strand
ATATTTCGTCAAATGCTTTAAAACATGCATGTAATTCATTCACTAATTCTTGTGGAGATAATTGTTCGCTGACGGTGGTAAATGATTTAAAATCAGTAAATAAGACTGTCACATTATCAAAGAGTTTGGCGTCGGCTGTGCCTTTTGCTTTTAATTCTTCGGCTACTTCGACCGGGAGGATGTTCAGGAGTAAATTGTCCGAACGTTCCTTTTCATGCTCCACTAATTCCTTCTGTTTACTAATCTTATTTCGCTGTCTGAAAAATACTCCTGCGAAGAGTAAAACGACCACAAACCCGGCGATAAATCCATTCCGTGTGAGCTTCTGCTTTTGGAGTTCTTGTTCAGCCACGGCATCTTTTTTGACCTGCTCGGCTTTGGTCGAATCCTGAATCTTCGTAAACTCATTCTGCATTTGGATTTTGTTGAGTTCCTCACGATTTATGCTTTTGGCAACGGAATCTTTCATGGCTTCCGCTTTGACATGATACTCGTACGCATTTTTGTAGTCGCCCATTTTACGGTAAATTGTTGCAAGCTCTTCGAAAACAGGTGCTTGACTTCCCGGACCTGCTCTCAAAGCGTACGTAAGTGCCTGTTTTTGATATTGCAGGGCTTTTTTCAGGTTGCCCAAGCGTTCATAGCTTGTACCAATAAGTCCGGTTAACCATGATATTCTCTCAGCAACATCGGTGCGAGAATTGTCAAAATTTGCGCTATTGAATACCTGTAATGCAGATGTCACAATTTCGATGGCCTTTGGGTAATCGTCATGCTTCTGATAGGCAATTCCGAGTGCACCCATTAAAGATACTATATAGTAGTTAGAGCCGGTTTCCTTGGCGTAAAGTAATGCTTTCCGGTAATACTCTATCGCTTCCTGAGTTTTGGTTTTCATTCCCGAGTAGATACCGGCGATTCCTTCATATGCACTCATGAGCCGAAGATTAGCTGACTCTTTGCCTTTGTTATTTTCTAACATCGCCGCAGCGCGAAGGTAATAGTTCAAAGCATCCGCATTCTTGTCTTGAAGGAGATACATTCCTGCTAGTTGACAAAAACATCGCGCGATATCAACAGAATCGCCTGCCAATTGTGCATACTTCAACGCTTCGAGAAACGATGACAATCCTCCGGCATGATTACCTAAGTCTAAGAGTGCAATGCCAATTTGGTTCAGAGAATATGAGATTCCCTTGGTATCTCCAATTTCCCGCCGCAATGCTAATGCCTTTTGATGAGACTCAAGACATCGAGGGTAATTAATCACACCGTTGTAGTATATTCCCATGCCGGTAAACGCATTGGCCATTCCTTTTTTATAACCGAGCGTTTGAGATATTTCCAGACACGGCAGAGCAAAAGTAGGAATTGTATCGGCATTTATATTCCTGATATTCCAAATAATTTCGAAGAGAATATCTGCTTTGACTGTATCCATCTTTGCAGTTGCCGTTGCGCCAAGTGATTGCTTGCGAACCTCAAATTTCCGCAGTTCGCCGGTCAGCGAATCAATTTTACGTTGATTCTGCGCGGAAGTATTCGTCAATGCAAGTAGTACAGATATAATAAGTAGAATATTTTTCATGAAATTACTCAATTGATTCCACAAAATACATCGCAAGTTTCCCCTTATTCTTCGCATCAATTTCACCGCGATATTCACAGGTAAATTGATTCTTCACAAGCGCATACGTCGTCTCCGAGATATTAATTTTCCCGGCTTCAGAATTCTGTTCCATACGCGCTGCCGTATTGACCGTATCACCCCAAATATCATAGGCGAATTTCTTCACACCGACAATTCCCGCAACGACACTTCCCGAATTAATTCCAATGCGAATTTCAAAGGTTTTTGCGCCTAATTCTTTACTGCGATTTACCATAAATTCCCGTATTTCGAGCGCGGCATTCACGACATTTTCGGCGTGTTGTTCATTCGCTTGCGGGAGCCCGCACACGGCGAGATACGCGTCGCCGATGGTCTTGATTTTTTCGATCGAATACTTCCCGCATATTTCGTCAAATGCTTTAAAACATGCATGTAATTCATTCACTAATTCTTGTGGAGATAATTGTTCGCTGACGGTGGTAAATGATTTAAAATCAGTAAATAAGACTGTCA
>JBPOHH010000908.1:0-8762 GCA_052035765.1 Bacteroidota bacterium | reverse complement strand
CTGCTTTCGCAATCGATATCACTCAACTTTTTATCACAGTATCAGGATATCTTCCATGAACATTCTAACGATGCTTGCTTTTGCAGTGTGCTGTGTGCTCGCTGCGCATTATTGCTCCGCTCAAGGTTTTGATCAGTCAACAGCGCCGAGTGCGATGATTGCAGTAAACAGCTATCTACCTGAACCTATGACACTTACAAAACGGGATACAATACCCTCCAATCGGGATAAACATGTGCTTCTCAGCGGCGGTGGCGGCGTATTTACAGGTTCGGGTAAAGGATATTTTAGTATTGTAGGACTCGAATATCCACTTGACAGTGCGCGCAAGTGGAATATAGAAGTGAACTGGTATTATTATTTCAATACATTTTCAAGTGCTAATCATAGTTCGGGCTTGCTGTGTTTCCGTCGCTATCTCAAGTCCAAGGAAAGTCCCGTGCGACCATCGATTCATTTCGGGTTTGGAATTGAGCCGTCGCTTGATCTTGGTGCGGGAGTGGATTATCAAGTCATCGAGCGCGCGTTGCAGCTACAGTTGTGCGCTCGGAAATTGATTAGTCTCTATGTAGGCAGACAAAATGTGCCCACCACACCGTTTATGCTCAGCATGAGTGTCAGAGTACTACTTTGAATTACCATTCTTATTAGGTATTGGAGCAACTCCTTCCACTCCAATCACTTCCCGATAATCCGCTTCCGATGCTGGATGCCCCAGTCGCGTAATTCCATGATTACTTTTTCGAGTGATTGTCCGTATTCGGTCATCGAATATTCGACGACGACGGGCACGCTGTCATAGACTGTGCGCTTGACGAGTTCGTTGGCTTCGAGGTCACGAAGCTCTTTTGAGAGCATTTTGTCGGTGATTTTGGGGATTTCCTTCGCCATTTCCGAGAAGCGTTTATTACCGAAGGAAAGAGCGATAATAATCGGCAATTTCCATTTACCGCTCAGGATTTCAAGGGCATCACGAACAGGAAGAATCATGGATGTACACTCGCTGGGAGTCGGAGAGGTAGTACGATCACAAGCCATAAGAATGTTTGATAGAATGAAGAAAAAGACGAATCACTTTCTTAAAGTATAGTGCTATACTTCGGTAAAGTACTTACTTTTGTATAGCAAATATAGATAATTTCGCACTGCAAACATAACATTATTTATATTTCTATAAGGTAATCACAATGGCAAACGCTTCAATTCTACAACGTGGTACTGCAAATCTGCAATCCAAACGTTGGAATATTTTTCTATGGTCTGCTCAAGTCACCCTCGGCGGGATGTTTTTAATGGTGGGATTGATGAAAATGACGACTCCAATCGAGGTATTAGTTCTAAAAGTACCATTGGCGAAGGATCTTCCGATGTTAGTACGATTCATCGGTGTGTCGGAATTTGCCGGCGCGCTTGGACTATTACTACCTTCACTCCTGAGAATCAAACCGATGCTCACGTCGATTGCAGCCCTAGGACTCGTCGTCGTGATGATACTCGCCGGAATTTTCCATTTGGTGCGCGGTGAATATCCTGCGATTGGATTTCCTATCATGCTTGGGTTGATTGCAGCATTTATCGCTTATGGCAGAACGAAAAAAGTGCCGATTGCAGCTCGGTAACTGTACGGTAAATCAAAAGAATAACGAATAACTACCCAACGAATCCTCCCCTCAAAAGGAGGATTTTTTTTTCACCTCGAAATAATACGATCACGTTCCTGCGCGGTGAGTTCGCGCCAGGTGCCTTCTGCCAATGTACCAAGCGCAAAATCGCCGATTTTTACGCGGATGAGGCGCAGAGTTGGGTGTCCGACGGCGGCGGTCATCCGCCGAACCTGACGATTTTTGCCTTCGATGAGTTCTAGGGAAAGCCAGGAAGTGGGAATTGACGCGCGAAAGCGAACGGGCGGCACGCGCTCGGGAATATCCGGCGCGTCGATGCGGAGAGCAGTACAGGGGAGAGTGCGATATCCCTGAATAATGACACCGTTTTCCAACTGCTTGAGTGTAGTAAGCATTGGAATATTCTCGACTTGCACAAGGTAGGTACGGCGGTGTTCGAATTTGGGATTCAGTAATTGATGGTTCAATTCTCCTTCGTCCGACAGGAGCAGGAGTCCTTCCGAATCGGCATCAAGGCGGCCAATCGGATACACATTTTTCGGGAAATCGTACTCGGCAAGCGTGCGGTACTCCGACCCAACTTCTTCGGTAAATTGGGATAATACGCCATACGGCTTATGAAAGGCAATGAGCATACGCGATGTGGAATTACAATAGTGGCTATGGAACTTCGGAGTGCAAATTACAAAAAGCAGGGTAATTTTTGTAATCCGAAGGCGTGAAGGTCGCATTTCGGCAGCGGGCGGGTGCCCGGCAGTTGGTAGCGTATTTTATCTTGTTGTGACCTTTGTGGATGCTTTGTGCCTTCGTGTGAAAACTGATTGTGCAGTATATACATCGTGCAGGTGACTTTTTTAAGCACAAAGTTCTCAAAGATACTCCACAAAGTTCACTATAAACACATCTATCTTGTTGTGTTCTTTGTGGTTACCTTCGTGCACTTTGTGTTTAAAATTGACATTGCTGAGGAATGGCACGCTGATTTTCTTATGATTTTGTATGATTCTCGCTGATAAATTATCAGGAATTCTGCTTGTGACTTTTTTTAACACAAAGTTCTCAAAGATACTCCACAAAGTTCACTATAAATACACTTATCTTGTTGTGTTCTTTGTGGTTACCTTCGCGTACTTTGTGTTTAAAATTGACATTGCTGAGGAATGGCACGCTGATTTTCTTATGATTTTGTATGATTCTCGCTGATAAATTATCAGGAATTCAGCTTGTGACTTTTTTAAGCACAAAGTTCTCAAAGATACTCCACAAAGTTCACTATAGATACACCTCATTCTCTTGTATCGTTTGTGGTAGAATTTGAGATTGCTGGGGAATGGCACGCTGATTTTTTATGATTTCTTATGATATTCGCTGATAAGATCATAACAAATCATAAACAATCAGCGGCATCTGCGTGCCATGAAGCGTGCAATACATGCAATTACCCTGAAATTCACCATCCCCAAACCCTGCTTATGCCGCCGGAGTGTTATTTTTGCAGTTCAATCGAAGTGCGGTATTTATTTTATTCTCAACATCATGAACGTATTAAAATTCGGCGGAACATCAGTAGCGACTGCGGCGGCGATGCAGCAGGTGCGGTCTATTATCGAACGTGAATCGGGAGCCGTGGTCGTGCTCTCTGCCTGCGGCGGTGTGACCAATCGGCTTTTGGAGGCAGTGCGTGTGGCGGGAACGGGGCAGTCCGAGGCGGCGGTAATGATAGTGCGCGAGGTAGAGGAACGCCACCTGCAGCTCTGCAGCGAACTATTTACAGCGGGTGACATGCAGCGGGATGCGGTGTCGAAAGTGAAAATTCTCTGCATGGAATTACGCGTTTTCTGCGAAGGCGTGGCGCTCCTTGGCGAGTGTACTCCACGTTCGTACGATGCAGCCGCCTCGTATGGCGAGCGGCTTTCGACATTGATTTTCAGTTTGTACTGTCAATCGGTCGGGCTGAACGCGCGGCTGTTTGACGCGCGGGAAATCATGCGCACCGATAGCGTTTTCATGGAAGCAAGCATTCATTTTTATACCCTTCAAACGCTGGCGCAGGAAAAGCTTCTGCCGATATTGAAGCGTGGAGAACTCGTTATCACCCAAGGATTTATTGGCGCTGACGAACGTGGCATTACCACCACACTCGGTCGTGGAGGTTCGGACCTGTCGGCGGCATTAATGGGTGCGGCAATCGGTGCGGGCGAGATATTGATTTATACGGATGTCAGTGGTGTGGCGAGTGCCGATCCGCGGATTATACCGAGCGCGCGCCCGATACCGGTGATGAGCTTTACCGAGGCGCGGGAATTGTCGTTTTATGGTGCGAAAGTGCTGCATCCCGAGACGATTCTTCCGGCGGTGGAACGTGGAATTCCTGTGCGTGTACTCAATACCTTTGCGCCGGGTGATGCGGGCACTTTGATTGTCGGCAGGCGGGATTCTGAGCATGCCGGACTGTCGGCAGTGACGCTTAAAAAAGATTGTAATATTCTTAAAGTGCAGGGAGTTAATAGCGCTCATCAGCTTGCAGGATTGTACAATTTGCTCGCCGAAATCACGGGTGAAGTCTATGCGACATTGTCGGGTGAGAGTGTGTGTACGATTGTTTTTTCAGCGTCCAAGCTTGGTCGGGAATCGCTGCGCGCGCATTTTTCGGGGTGGAAAATTGATGTGGAGTCCTGTACGTTGCTGTGTGCTGTGGGTGCGAGAATTGACGGCGCGACGGTCGCGGAATTTACGGCTGCGGTGGGGAAATTTGAGCCGTGGGCTGTCCTATCGGGGAGTTCGGACGGGTGCCTGCTTGCAGTGCTTCCGCCTGCAAGTGCTGTCGCAGCCCTGCAGGCGGTGCATGATTGTATTGATCGTTAATCTTTGGCTTCGCCGACGAAGGAATTTTTAAACTCTTCCCACTTGATTTTTTCGTGGTTGTTTTCGCCGTAATACTTGAGAATTACTTCGAGCATTGTGGGTTTTAAATATCCTGCTACCGGCGAGAGGAGTTCGAATTTCTCATTAAGATACACCGTCGTCGGGTACGACATTTTTCCGTTCAGCAGTGACACAGCGAATTCATTTGCTTTATAATCAGCAACATACGTGAATACATTACCATTAAAGCGAAGCGTGTCTTTCGACTCTGCATTGTACTTGACGGCGTAGTATTTTTCGTTGATATACTTCACAATTGCAGGATTGGTAAAGGTCGAAGCGTCCATTTTTTTGCACCAGCCGCACCAGTCTGTATAGACATCAATGATGATTTTCCGCGGCTCTTTCTCGCATAATTTCACCGCTTCTTCAAAGGTAATCCAGTTGATTTTTAAAGGTTCGGCCGCTTGAGCAACCGATGTACAGATCAAGGCGCAGAGGATGAGTGCCAGGTATTTCATAAAGTAATCCTAAAGCATGGATGAAGAATTGAGTTTGTTAATTTCGAAGTATGATTGATTGTATCTTGAAATAAATCAGAGCGTTATTCTGATTTCGCCGAATGATATTCTACCGGCAATTCCACAATAAATGCTGCACCGGCTCCGAGCATGCTCTCGCACCACACGCGCCCACCCATCATCTCAATGAATTTCTTGACAATCGATAGTCCGAGCCCGGTGGAATGTTCACCCCCCGTCGGCTTCGCCGTAAGTCGTTGAAATTTCCCAAACAGCTTCCGCTTGTCTTCTTCGGAAATTCCCGGTCCCTCGTCCTGAATTTTGATGGTGCAGTATTTATCGTGCTTGCTGACGGCAATATAAACATTTTTTCCGTGTGGGGAATACTTAACCGCATTGGAAATAAGATTATCCATTACTTCGCGCAGTATTTGCGTATCGGAGACGATTGTACAATCAGGTGGGTCAGACTGCATACTCAACGTGATATTCTTGGCTTCGGCGCGCTCGCGGAATTGCTCGACTTCGGCGGCGACAAGGGTCGTTAGCGAACATTCCACGGGGCTGATTTTCACGGCTCCCGACTCGATGGCGTGGGTGTCGAGGAGATTAGTAATAATATCCTTCATACGTTGAGCGCTTGAGTACATTCCATCGACATTTGCCAGCAGTTCTTTATGAGTCAATTGCTTCCAATACCGGCGCATGATATCGGCTTTGAGCATGATCGCAGCGAGCGGATTCTTGAGGTCATGCGCGGCGATTCCCATGAATTCATTTTTCTCGATGTTGAGTTCGGCAAGATAGGTGTTTTGCTGCTGCAATTCTTTATTCACCCGTTCGATGTCGGCTTTTTGTCCGGCTATAATAAACCGATTGAGGAATTCCCGCAGGCGAGCGGTATAGGTAATTCGGGAAAGAAACCACGCAAGTATAGAGAGAATAATGCTGTTGGTGATTTGTCCGCTGGAATTCGGATCGGCATAGTTGGCATTCATAATCGCGATAAACCCTGCCTGCACACCTACAAAAAAGATAATACTCACAAGCGGGCGGAAGTAGAGTGTCGCCGCTATGCCAAACATAGCAATCACATATTCATTAATTGACCCATAGAAATACGACCCTACCCAGCCCGAAAGCACGGCGCTCCAGAGCAGGATCAGCACACCGAAGGCGAGGGTAATAAACCCGTTGCGCTTGAATTTTTCGTAGGTGTTTTGCAGGCCGAAGCGAGCGAGGAAATAGAATATCAGTGTCGAGCATCCGAGGGCAAGATGCAGATAAAACAGATACTTATACCCTATGTTTTGTTCCCAGAGTCCGTCTGCTTTCGTACTGAAAATATCCCGCAGGAGCAGCACGCCATTGAGCAAAAAAAGCACAAGGGAGAAGAGCCGGATCCGTGTCAGATTTGCCGTTTGAATATCTCTGCTGTAGTTATTACAGTAGTCTTTCGGCGGCAGCTCCGGCTCTATGCGCAGCATTTGCTTGAGGGCAGTATAGTCAGTCAGATAACGGAGAAGAGTCTTCATGTACGTTCGAATTGGGAGAAATAGTCTCGCCTCAGGGATTAGAATGCATATATTAAATGCCGGATTTCCGGTGGCTTGCGGGCGTAGTCAATAGCGACGACGTCGAATCTGCATTCAACATTAGAAATTTTATTTACGTAAAGATACCCCTCGGCTGTTCGGCGTATGGTCTTGATTTTACTTGGAGTAATCGACGACTCGGGCGTGCCGTACAGGTCACTTGCCCGCGCCTTGACTTCGACAAAG
Source organism: Bacteroidota bacterium (assembly GCA_052035765.1). Classification (GTDB taxonomy): domain Bacteria; phylum Bacteroidota; class Ignavibacteria; order Kapaibacteriales; family UBA961; genus JADJXV01. The sequence continues at coordinate 1,973 of JBPOHH010000908.1, read as the reverse complement.
ACGAGCACATCCCGGTCGCGGGCGATGATATCGATCTCTCCATCACGCCCAAAATGGAAATTTCGCTTCACGATTGCGAAGCCCTTGTTTTTTAAAAAATCGACGGCGGCGTCTTCGGCAACGGTGCCTTTTTCACGCTGATTTGGTTGGTCAGACATAGTAATACCCTGAAAATAGTGGAAAATATGTAATTGGAAAATAAATAAGTAAGGCGTTTTATTCTGTCGATAGTGAATGTATTTGCTCGCCGAAAATGGCTGAAATATACTCACGTAATGTTTGTATCTGGGGTGGATTTTCTTTGATTACTGCTTTTATAAACCTATACATATCAATATCTCCTCGAATTGATAAGATTTTAGTTCTTTCTTTGAAATCTTTAAGTTTTTCAGGAATTGAATATGTTAACGGTGATACAAAAGCCGATTTTGCAGTTTCTAAGAACCATTCTTCTGCTCCATCTTTAAGGTAGAGAATATGTTGGTCGGGGAATGCAGAAGCTTTTAACCATTGAATTCCTTCAATTTCTTGATCGACTTTAAAATTCCGAACATGCTTGTGTTCTTGGATTTTTTTATTTTTATCGAAAAATCCTACCGTAAGTCCTTTATCGTTATTTGCTCTTTTCTCCATTGTCACCAAAACTTTTGTTCCTGCTTCATGCCAAAATTCTCTGTCTAATTTCCAGCGAAATTCTCCGGTAAGAATTTCAATAATCAGCGTGTCAAAAAAGCACTCGGCAATAAGTATAGGTCTCATGGAACTGCATATCCATCAAGGTTCTGAAAAATACTGGTATAACTGTTGAGAAGGTCGCTGATTTCCTCCTCCGAAAGTGATCGTACGATGGTCTGATAGTCTTGATAGTCCACAAAAAAGACGGCTACTTTTTCAGGATTAGGGCGCAAAATTGAGTCGAAAATTTGTTCACTATGAGTTGTGATAAAGTATTGATTCTGCTCATCTTCTATAATTTCACCTGCTAAATAGCTTTGATAGGGAGCGTAGGTATGCGCTTCCGGCTCTTCAAAGAGTATCACAGCATCTCGGTTAGAATAGATAGCCGCCAAGTGGAAAATCATCCGTTGCAGTGTATCGGCAACTAAAGAATAGGGGAAATGGATGAATATTCCGTCGGATTCCTTCTGTATCTTAATTTTCTTTATTTTCTCATCGTGAACAAGTACAAGGTCAAGCCCGAATTGCTTAAAAAACTCACCGGCTATTTCTCGTAATTTCGGAGTTCTTTGCATTACGCTCCATAAATTTTCTCCATGCGGTGGAAGGAGATAGTTACTTTCCGAACTCCCGATATTGACCTGACGTTTGAATAGATAATTACGAACAGGAGTAAGCCAAGCGGGGCTAGTCATGCGCTCAACTTTTCCATCATCATAAATGAGCGAACCTAAATAAGTAGCCGGATTTATTTTTTCGGTTATTGATTCTGCAAATTCTTTCTCGCGGAGCAAATTCTGATAGGCATCAATATTGGAACTATAATTAAGAACATTTCTCAATGCTTGAGTTTTATGACTATCCCCAAAATACCCAAATTTTTCATCTTCGTGAAAAAACGATAATTGTGCAGAACCAATACTGCTCTCCACAGAAATCACCTGTGAATTATCTTGGTCATAAAAAAGATTATCCAAGCTTTCATAATGAATTGCCCCGTCAAAGAACCTTTTGCCCGGCACCAATCCACCACCCGAAAGCAGCGATATCGCCTCAAGAATATTCGACTTACCGGTATTCGGCTTGCCTACGAAGATATTCACCTGTTTGCATGACAAGGTAATGTCTTTTATAGACTTAAAATTTCTGATGGTCAATTCTGAAATCATGTTTTTCATACTATATTCTCCTTCAATAATCACCTACACCACTTCACCAAAAAGTGTCGCAGAATTCGCGCGGTGAATCTTCACCGGTATGATATCACCCACAATATATGCGCCAAGCTCTGTGTG
>JBPOHH010000531.1:0-3442 GCA_052035765.1 Bacteroidota bacterium | reverse complement strand
ACTACACGAATATCGCGCAATCATTTACCGATGACAAGTACTTTTCTTCACGACCTTCCGCCGTTGGCTACAATGCAGCGGGTTCGGGCGGAAGTAATAAGGGGCCGACGAATCCTGAATATCTCGCACAACTTAAAGCACGAATTGATACATTTCTTGTACATAATCCCGGTATTGATGCATCACAAATTCCTTCTGAATTAGTCACGGCAAGTGGCAGTGGCTTGGACCCGCATATTTCGGTCGAGGCGGCGATGGTACAGGTGAAGCGTATCGCAGCTAAGCGCGCGATGAGTGAACAAAAAATTGAGTCGATTATTCGAGAAAATACCGAACATCCACTCTTTGGACTCTTCGGAACAAAGAAAATTAACGTTCTAAAGCTTAATATTGTACTCGATTCTGTTCATTGAGAATAATTTCGAATCTAATGTATAAATATAAACCATGAAAAATCTTATAAGTAGCGCGTTTCTACTTGCAGAAATATTCTGCATCAGTACCTCCATGCACGCGCAGGATCAGATTACCGGAGCAATTCATATCCAGAATCCGCTTACGATTTCGGGCTATGTTGACACGTATTACAGTTATGATTTCGGCGCGCCTGCCAATCACGAAAGACCATCGTTTTTCTATAGTTACAACAAGCACAACGAACTCAATCTCAATCTCGGTTTTGTAAAAGCTAAATACACGCAGACGGGAATTGTGCGGGGGAATCTTGAGCTCATGGCAGGCACGTACGCGCAGTATAATCTCGCCGCCGAACAGGGGCTGTTGAAGCATGTCTTCGAGGCGAATGTCGGCGCGTGTGTGTATGATAACAACGAACAAAATATATGGATTGACGCCGGAATTATGCCATCGCATATTGGCTTTGAGAGTGCAATTGGTAAGGATTGTCCTAATCTGACGAGGAGTATGCTCGCCGATAATTCGCCCTATTATGAATCAGGAGTAAAAATTGGCTATGCAACGTCGGATGACAAATGGTACATCGCAGCAATGTATCTTAATGGATGGCAACGTATTACCAAAATTAATGGTAATCAGACTCCTGCGTTTGGTTCGCAGATTACCTACAAGCCAAGCTCAGATATCACCCTCAATTGGAGCACCTATATTGGGAATGAACAGCCGGACTCCGCTGCCTTGTGGAGATACTTCAATAATTTCTATGGGGTGTTTCAATTGTCTGATAAATTTGGGATTACGGCAGGATTTGATATAGGACTTCAAGATAAATTTACCGATAGTAGCGGCATGAATCTTTGGTTTTCTCCGGTGGTAATTGTCCAGTATAAGCCCACGAATTCACTCCGTGTTGCCGCGCGTGCAGAGTATTACTCAGACCCGAATGGTGTGATCATTCCGACAGGTACTACGAATGGATTTCAAACGCTTGGCTACTCGCTCAATGTGGACTATTACCTCGGTGTGTCTCAGGATGTTCTCTTCCGGGCTGAAATTCGCAGCTTGCAGAGTAAGGATGAAGTGTTCTTTTCTGATGGCAAGCCGAGTTCGGCAAATACATTTTTTACAACATCATTTTCTCTTGCGTTCTAGATGGATGAGCAACTCCAAAGAGCCGATTATTTCCTTGAACTTATCCGTTCGTCAAAGCGTGGTAAGTTCAAGGTGTATATAGGGATGAGCGCAGGCGTCGGAAAGACGTACCGCATGCTGCAGGAGGCGCATGCACTGCTCAAAAGCGGTGTCGATGTCAAGATCGGCTATATTGAGACGCATAATCGTGTCGAGACACATGCACTGCTGGAGGGACTGCCGCAAATTCCACGGCGCACGCTCTTTTATAAAGGTAAAGAACTGAATGAAATGGACGTGCAGGCAATACTCGGTATTCATCCGGAAGTCGTGATCATTGATGAACTTGCGCATACGAATATCGAAGGCAGCAAGAACGAAAAACGCTGGCAGGATGTGATGGATATTCTCCGCGCCGGAATTAATGTGATCAGCGCCGTTAATATTCAGCATATCGAGAGTTTGAATGAAGATGTGAAGCGCATCACCGGAATCGATGTGCAGGAGCGCGTGCCGGACAACGTGCTTGCGCAGGCCGATGAAGTGGTGAATATCGATTTGACGGCTGCCGAACTCATCACGCGGCTGAAAGAAGGTAAAATATATGATGCCGCAAAGATAGAAACTGCGCTCAATAATTTTTTTAAATCTGATCATATCTTGCAGTTACGTGAGCTCGCTCTTAAGGAAGTGGCATCGCAGGTGGAGCGTAAAATTGAAACAGAAATTCCTCAAAATACTGCCCATCGTTCGGAACGTTTTCTTGCCTGTATCAGCACGAATGGTGAAAACGGAAAAAAGATTGTTCGAAAAACGGCTCGCCTTGCAAGCTATTATCATAGCAAATGGTACGTGCTCTATGTGCAGACTGAACGTGAGAGTCCGACGAAAATTAACCTCGCCGATCAACGGCATTTGATTAATAATTTCAAGCTTGCGACCGAGCTTGGGGCAGAGGTGATAAAAGTCGAACAGGAGAATATTGCAAAGGCGATTATGGACATGGCCGAACAAAAAGGAATCACAACCATCTGCATCGGCAAGCCGCATTTCAGTTGGCTGCGCTTACTCTTACATACTAATATATTCAATCAATTACTCAATACAATATCCTCGACGGATATTGATGTGGTGATACTGTCATGAGAATCAAAACTAAAATAACGCTAGGCATTGGTCTCCTCTTTACGCTCATCGTTGTGCTGGTCGCAATTAGCACATACTACCTTGATGCCTTATCAACAGCTACCAAGAAAATACTTGAGGCGAATTATAATTCCATCGAATATTCACAAAAAATGGTGGCTGCACTCGAAAATGTGGGTGACAAGGATGCATCACTCGCCGAATTCGAGAACTATCTCCGTAAACAGCAACGTAATATCACCGAGCAAGGGGAGGAAGAGCTTACGCGAAATCTGGAAGAGCATTTTATGCAACTCAAAGTAAATTATGGTGATACTGCGATAAGTCGCGCGATCCGGGCAGATAATTATGCCATCACAAAGCTGAATATGGATGCCATCGCCCGCAAAAGTGCAGTTGCTACACAAACCGCGAAAACGGCGACAATGTGGGTGGCGATTTCGGGTGTATTGTGCTTTTTTATTGCCTTTACTTTGCTGATAAATTTCCCGGCGCGAATCAGCACGCCGATACAGGAGTTAACCGAAAGTATCCGTCAGATAGCGGCTAAGAACTATCGTAAAAGGTTGCATTTTCAAGGCAAAGATGAGTTTGGCGATCTTGCTGAGTCTTTTAATACCATGGCAGAAAAGCTCGACCGCTACGAACAAAGCAATCTCGCGAAAATCATCTTCGAAAAAAAGCGAATTGAGACGATTATTAATAATATGAAATACCCGATTATAGGGTTTGACGAGAAGAAAACCAT
>JBPOHH010000555.1:0-2200 GCA_052035765.1 Bacteroidota bacterium | reverse complement strand
CTGCTTAAAATCTCGCTCCAAACTCGCTTGCGCGGCCGGGAGGAAGGAGCCGACGGGATTATAGACGAGATTGAACATCAGACCCGAACCCTCTTTCCCGAAGCCCACGGCATTAAGTCTTTGAGCGCTCTCAATGCTCTTAGTAAACACGCCCTTACCGCGTTGCTTGTCGGTGAAAAATTCTTGATAATAGGGAAGAGAAGAGATGACGTCCACTCGGTGCTCTGCATAGAATTCCGGCAGATACTCCTTGCTTTCCTTCGTCACAGGATTCCCGTCGAGCGTCACAGTAAGATTATGCCGCACCATGACATGTTTGCCGAGCGCTTTTGCTTGGATTACGAGATAGTCGAAATGTGGGTTGAGTTCCGGCGCGCCACCAGTAATATCGATTGTATTAATTTCAGGATGATTTTTAAGAATTTCAATGCAGGCGTCGATTGTACGTAAGTCCATACTCTCCGGTCGCTTTGGCGATGCATCGACATGACAGTGCAGACATGCCTGATTGCAGAGCTTTGTGATGTTGACTTGCAATGTATCAATCGACAATGGAGTAAGATGCAGGGAATGCTTCCTGAGCGATTGCTCGAAATTATAGGGAGAAATGTTCTGCTGCTGTATAATCGGGAGATCGAGAGTCGTTGAATGTGTTTCGTCGGGTTGGAACATAGTTGTTATTACTAATTGAAAAATAGAGAATTACGCAGCACCTGCACGTTCTAAATGTCCGAGCATCTGTGTGCCGTGAACGAGGGTTATACCTGCAGCCATGGCAGCAGCTACATGAATCGCCTCGGTCATTTGGTCAGGATTGGAGCCATTTTCGAGGCATGCTGTTGAGTACGCATCGATGCAGTACGGACATTTGAGCGCATGTGCGACGGCGAGCGCGATGAGCCCTTTTTCGCGTTTGGAGAGGGCGCCATCAACACCTGTCACAGCACCGTAATAATCAAAAAATTTGTCCATTAATTCCTTGCGGAATGTGCCGACCTCGGCAAAACGTCCGAGATCTTTTGAGTCAAAGTAGTTCATAGAAATATGAGTAAGTGTTTTAATTGTATGTAATTAATTTATTCTTTATTTTCTTTGTTCAGTTCTTGTCATGCGGTAGAGGACATGTGCCCTGAGTTCACTTTCGAGTGGCACACGCGGATGCAGAAATTCCCCGATTTTGGTCATTCCAATTTTTTGCATTACGCGTTCCGAAGGCTGATTGAGTACTGCTGTAACGGAATAGATATGTTCGAGTTGCAAATTTTCAAATCCAAATTCCAGGCAAGCTCTCGCGCCTTCGGTAGCATATCCCTGATGCCAGAATTCTTTCCGGAGTCGCCAGCCAATTTCGATGCAGGGTGTGAATTCAGCATCAAAGGTCGCTTCATTCAATCCTATAAACCCAATAAAATCAGCACGTTCTTTTAATTCCACAGCAAATAATCCATAGCCGCGTTCGGCGATTATTGACGATTGTGCGGCGATAAATGCGGCTGACTCCTCGGCAGTTTGCAGTCTCGGGAAGTATTTCATGACTTCCGAATCAGCATTCAGAGCAGCATACTCGGGCAGGTCACTATCCTTCCATTGCCGGAGAATGAGACGTTCCGTCGTGAGTAAGGGGCTGCTATTCATAGGTACTAAGCTGATGTGCAAGCAGATAGAGAGGGTGGTCAATTGGCGTCGTCTCGATCCGCAGCCAGTGCTGTACGTCTTCCACAGTATCGATATCGAACAGGACGTCTAGCATTGCAACGTTGAGTTGTAATTCTTCAGCTTTTTGGATTGCTTGTAGAGCGACGATGGGCGAGCTCCATTCGATATCATCAAAGAGGGCAAGGTGTGGATAATTCATGCCAATTAAATAATACCCTCCGTCGAAGGCAGGACCAATCACAACATCTTTCGACAGCAATGCAATACGCGCCCTGCGGAAGATTTCCGAACTTATATCCGGTGTGTCGGTGCCTATTATAAGAACGGAGGTGGTTTCCTTCGTTTTGAATGCATGGGCGAGGGCATTTTTCAAACGTTCGCCTAAGTCTATGCCGAATTGTGGGATAAGAGTAAACTGCAGGTCGTTGTTCACTGCCCAGATATTCATCAGCTCTTCGTCGCGGACATCGGAGTAATATATCAGAACATCCATTTCATTACCCAGAGCAAGGGCATGTCGAAAGGTATTTTCGGCGCATCGAGT
>JBPOHH010000078.1:0-7789 GCA_052035765.1 Bacteroidota bacterium | reverse complement strand
AGCTCGTGCGGGGTTTCGAGGAGTACTTTAATTTTCCGGTCGTCCACGGCTATGGTCTTTCGGAAACAACATGTTACACGTGTTTTCTGCCGGCTGATTTGTCGGATAGTGAGCGCCGTCACTGGCTTTTGGACTATGGGTTTCCGAGTATAGGAGTGCCCTTGCCGTGCAATGAAATGGCGATTTGCGACCCGGAAGGCAATCCTTTGCCGGAGATGGAGCGCGGCGAAATCTGCACGCGCGGCGCGAACGTAATGCGCGAGTATTTTAATAATCCACCGGCGAATGAATCGGCGTTTACGTTTGGGTGGTTCCGGAGCGGGGATGAAGGGTTTTATAAGTTGGATGAACTCGGTCGTCCATTTTTCTTCATCACCGGTCGTATCAAGGAGTTAATCATCCGTGGCGGTGTGAATCTCGCGCCTCTCGAAATCGACGAAATCATCGCCCGCGCGCCGGGAGTAAAAGCAGGAATTTGTGTAGGATTTGAGAATAATTTCTACGGCGAGGAAGTGGGCGCGCTCGTCATTCCGGTGGATGAGCAGGCGAATGAAAAGGATATTCTGGACTACTGCGCCGAGCATTTACCCTATCACAAGTCACCGAAAGTAGTAGTATTTACCGATAATTTACCCGTGACCTCGACCGGCAAATATCAACGCAATAAAGTCAAGCATGTGTTTTCTGAGTGGAAGGGTGTGCAGTTTCGGAAGGAGAAGTGAGGGGGGGAGGAGAAAGCCGGCAACCTAAGAAAGCAAGACGTAGGCTGCATGCGTATCCCGCGAACCCACACCCCGGCCCTCTCCCGAGAGAGGGTGACGTAGGGTGTTTATGTGCTAAATTTGATAAATTAAGTATGTGCTTTAAAAATAAAACGCTTACCAGTCAAAGTCCCCTCTCGGGAGGGGATTTAGGGGTGGGTTAAGCGGCTACATACGGTCAACAGTCTGCCTACATTTCTATATGTCATTAGCAGTGTGCCGACGACTCAATACAATGCCGAATACTTCCACCAATTGACTGCGATGTAATTGCTTTCAATACAGCAGGATTGTATTGTACTCACAGCCACGGCGCGCTTTACTATGGACCAAGAATTACCAAAGCTACCCTATGGAAGATACAAATAATTTTCCGGCACTTCATCGCCTAGAACGTATCGAAGTCGATGATATTAAGCAGTATATGCACTATAGTGCCCATATTGGCTCGTGGAAGCTGCCGTTACCCGAACTCGAGAAGCTCATCGGAATTCACCACCGGGAAATGGACGAAGGTGATAATGAGCCGGGACCTGCAGTGTATTGGCACTGGCGCAGTGATTGTGGGTTAATTATTTATGGAATCTACCACTTATCGCAAGAGTATGTAGAGATAATCACTATCAATGATTACTCCGGCGAACATCTCCTGCATCATCTTCATTTGCCGGGTGAGCCGTGGTGGCTTGAACCTAACCCCACACTCCAAGCTTCGGCGAGAAATCCAATTGATAAAACTCAGTATTCCCTTTGGCGGCAGGATGATAATGGTGGTGAGTACTGCATACAAAACAAACTAAGCAAACTCCACGCAGAGTGTTTACTCCTAGAATTTGAAGCGAAAAAGCATAAACAGATGTATTGGATAGCGGAAGAGGCCAAGTAGGAAGTTGTGTTACATTCATATTCTACAAGAGATTACTCAAATATTACTCACATCCAGCCACATGTTCCGACTGACCATTATCCTCATGTTCCTCTCCATTCCCGCCGTTTTCGGGCAAACGAAGACTTGCGTCTGCGAAGGCGATACCCTGATGAATTCATCGTCGATTTCTTGTGACCACTCACTGCCACATCTCCAGCTTCCGCTCCGTCAGCACCTGCCCAAGATCTGTCGGTGACTCTGAATTAACTTGTACAATCCAATGCGAGAGAATCGAGGATGAATCCCGCCGAAAGACCATGAACCAATGGCTCGTCGAAAGGCCGCCGGTCTTAAATGAAATGCCGTAATATGCTTCTGTCTCAACAGCATAGACGATAAGCGCCTTGGGCTGACTTGAATCAATAATACATGTCATATCACATTTCTCGGGATCAAACGTAAAAATGCGGTCAAAATCTAACTGGCCGTATCGCCCGAAGAATCGTACGTTGTGTGAAATAAAATATGCACTCGCAGCTGACTGAAAGCTTGCCGGGATACAATCCCCGGACGTACACACCTCAAATTTGTCATGCGAAAAGTCGGCTAAGTAATTAGTGATTTTTGAGTCTATGTTGAGGGTGGAGAGATTGTCAGGTATCGCTCGCCGCGTTCTGTATTTTGGGCTACTGTAGTACACACCGAGCACCACGACTAGTACATAAATGGCCGTGTAGAGGTAAGTTTTGAGGTTCATAGAATCTTACAATTACAGTATTACTTGACTTCCGCGCGATGCTTGATAATTGCAAGTTCATTCCCCAAGACATCATCCATCAGCAACGACGACCACATCGACACATACCAATTGAGCGGGGTATTTATCATGTATTTGCTCGAGAGTGTGAGGCGCGTCGTGCCATCCTGAGCTGATTCTAATTGATACGTATCTTCCAGTATATCAAGATGTTTGCCGCCGATGAGAATGTGCTCATCCATTACGGTGGGAGGAATATTGTACGGGTCGGTTTTGACGGCAAGCCTCATGAATTTACCCGGCTCATACTGCGTAATTGTTTCTTTGAAATACAATCCCCGCTCATAATACGCCATGCGCACTCCACCCACCGCCGCCGAGTCGAGTGTCGTATGCACATGATGCGGGAATCCTATAAGCGCCGAAATCTTATGCTGATGTTCGTCCTGCCGGATAGTATCAATACGGAGAATCTGCTGCCATACCTCCTGCGGTGAAGCATGAATCTGAATTTGTTTCTGAGCAATAATTTCTCTGGGAATCGTGGTGCGATCGCCTTCGATAAGACCCATAATTAAGGGGATAATAATTACCAGTGAGGCGCTGAGTGTGTTGCTACCGTTCGAATCCTGTGTGCTATCAGATTGATTATCTTTGGTCTTGCGTTGTTTGAAGGAAAACGCCAACACTCCCCCAATACCGGCTAGAATCACAAAGAGCGGGAGGACCATAATCCAACATATCATTCCCTCAATGGAAAAGAGCATTGTAATAAATAAAATCACAAGACAGGTAAGCCACGGAAGAAAAAAAGCTGCTGCATTGCTTTTTACTTTCTGACGCGGAAGCAGCAGCACCGTTAAAAAACCAATCAGCATCGGGAGAAGCAACAAGAATGTAATGCTCATAATCGGCATTATATTCCCAAGGAATCCAAAAGCCAGTCGCATCGACAGGCCATAGAGTGAGGCGAAGAGAACGGCAATGAAGAGTTTCATAGATGGACGTTAAAGATGTGGAAGATGTATTAAGGTTCGAGAGTGAGAAGAATGATATCTTTCGGACAGTTATAGCGAAACGGCAGCGTATCGCCGAGCCCTTTGCTCACGATAGTAAGAGTGTTATTTTCAAGAGCTTGCAGAATATTCCACTTATAGAACCATTTGCCGGGATAGAGTCCTTGTGCCGACTGCCAAAGCACCACCTGACATCCGTGCAAATGCCCTGCAAGTACTATATGATAGCCATCCTGCACAGCGGTCGGCTGATGCAGGCATGCCAGGCGAACATCTGCTGCGTCTTCGGCGGTGGCTGTATTGGAGATCAATATCCGCGTACCGTGACATTCAACGACCACCGAAGATTGCTCAATCCATGGAATGTGATGCGTATCAAACATCGTCTTAATGCGGTCTATTCCAAAAAAATAGTCGTGATTGCCGGCAATTCCAAAGACAAGCTCACGCGCTGAAAGTGATTTCAATAATTGATCGAAGAATGGAAGTCCTTGCTTCGTATCCACATAATCGCCGCCAAGCAGAAGAATGTCGGGATTTATTTCATCAATACACCGGATAATCTCCTGCACGAGAGGTTCGCCATAGCGATTCAGATGAAAATCCGACAGATAGGCAATCCGCACAGTACGCCGTACCGGTGCTGTATGAGTGACCTGTCGTATCTCAAAGCGGGAAGTATATCCGAGTTCTACCTTCATGCTGATACCATATAATCACGGCAAGGCATCCGATATGCCAATTCCGTGTGGGGTTTTTGAGGTTGAATAATCCGGCCACCATGAAGCCGCCAAGCCGCATGACTATCGCCAATGCCCGAAAATATCCGATCCTGTAGGTGAGTCGGATACTTGCCAAAAGGGGACGCCGCGCGCCATCGAGAATCAAGGGAAACAAAAACAAAAAATGCACTTCAACGCAATAGAAGATGACAATTGCAAGCGGCGTGAGCAGAAAATGCAGATGGTAGAATTCCATGCCTGCGACGATGGTAGTAATGATGCAACAGCTATATTTTAAAACACCATACACCGTATATTGGGTTGTATGGTCAAGCTCCTTCTCTGTTCGGTTGTCAAGTGAATTCATCCGCCTTCTCATCCAGCGTGCGCCATGCTCAAACACCCGCACGCCACCGCCAACTGCCTGATACGGCATTCTGTCAAATTCAGTCGTGCCGGCATCGATAAGCTGCGAATAGGTCATTGGCAATAGATGTAATGAAACCATGCCAGCCATGCAGTACCATTACCCAATACGAGCATCCGATGATAGAGCGTTTCGAGCTTGCCGCAGCGTTTGATATGAAAGACAAATTCATCATAACTAATGGCTACGACCGTATAAATGAGTACAATGATAATTGGAATCAGGTATATTGTCGGCGTAGAACTCATCATCGCAAGCCACATCAATATAAACATAGGCAGGCCGCCGAGCCCCAAAGCAGCGGCCTCGGCATCACGTTCTTTCTTGGGAATTTTCATGTGCAGGGGATTGCGGTGATACCGCCAGTCGAGCACACCACCGGTGGTAGCAATTATCCCAAAGAGAGCAATGACATAAAATTGCCATGGCAGAAAAGGGAAATTTGAGTGAATATTCAGGTGCGGACTATCGCTGTACAACAGCAATAAAATTCCGAAAAGCAGCGCCGGAATAAAGAGCAGAATGAGCGAAAGATATGGTCTGAACGGGAGCCGGGATTTCATACAATTACTCAGATAGATTACACAGTATGGTTTTTTCTGATAATGGTTAGAGGTCAGTCTTTAATGAGGCACTCCTCATCAAATACATTGCGATACCTTGCCTCACAAAAAGCCGTGTTAGGACTTGAGTAGCACCAGAAAATACATCTCCAAAACCCCTAGAAGCTCTATCGGAGCGATAGAGGTATTGCTCTGTAGGGATGAATATGTCGCTCCTCCGGAGCTAAGCTGCTGATTTGTATTTTGATACGCCGTAAGTAGTGAGATACTCTACTTTCCTACTCAAAATACGGGTCCATAATTCCGTTGGGATGATAGCGTTTTTTGTTCCAAAATTGTCCGGGATTAACAGAGCCCTCTATTTCATTGCTGTAGATAACTATTTCTGTTTCTTTGGAATGGTTACGGTCTCTATCGGCTAACATTTGTCGCTTTCCGATAGTTTTAAACCCTGCTTTAGCCGTCAGCGAATCTCTTTTTAATTGTGCTTGCAGTATTAGCTTATACATCAGCTCAAGCTTGTGTTGAATTTTCTCAGATAAATCATTTTTTGCCGGAGGATGCTCATTCAGGATTAGTTGTTGCACCGACTGCTTAAAATTTGGGTACATCGACTCAAGCTTGAGTAAATATTCTTCATCTGTTTGATATTGGAGCTTTTTCTTATACATCAGCTTAGCTCTAATTTTTGTGCTTACTGTACCCTGATATTTGGGCACAATAAACTCCCATCGCTGCTTTGGAGCCAGGAAAAGGGTATGGTAGCTATTGCCGCACCAGCTACTTGGTTGATATTCGATATCGTTCCAGTGCCCATCTTTATCTTTAGCTTGTAGTACTACTTCAATGCAATTGTCTTGGGCTTCAAAATAAAGCGTGTCACTCGTTGGATTTGCAATGGTAAATCCATATCCTTTATATAGGTTGCCCCATACTTTCTGCTGATTTGTATCGATTCTTACTTCCGGTATATCCGCTGACTTATAAATACCTTGTGAAATGGGACGCGCTATTTGTACCCCTTGAGATGAGTCGCCAATTTTGGATGATTTATTATTATCTGAAGCTGCAAAACAGTATGCTCTGTTCATGTAATCTATGTTGAGCGGGTTTGGTGAATCAGTGGTAATCTTACCCGTGAGCAGTAGTTTTCCTGATGGTGTCAGGTAACCGCTTTGGTTGCCTTTGATGCAAAAGATGAGGTCTTTGTTATAATCATCGATCTCTATATACTCATACTCCGGTGGTACTACTATGTTGTTTGCAGTATTCCAGAATCCATATAAGTATGGGAATTCATTGCTATTACGATTATTCTCTTTTATGAAAAACAGGATAGTCCCCTTTTTAATAACCTCCCCATAATCTCGTCTGTTGAGTGCAGGCGGTTCGGCCATGAAAGCTCCATTGGTATCAATGATTCGCCACCTGTTATTTGTATAGACGGTAGCGATTCCATGAACAAATACAGAGTCCTGCCTCAAGCCATTATTATCGTCACATATTCTGCTGAAGTCTTGTGTCGAGACTTTTTCAAAGCGCTCATTAATTACATACCAATTGCTGTTCTCTTTTTGAGCAAAAGCGCGATTGCACGAGAACCGAGTAAAAGTACGCCACTCAGAATTCTGATATTTGTACGTGCTAAACCTTCCTTTTGTATCAACAAAGCCACTTGTATGATCCGATGATGTATCCTGTGAAATTAATTCAACCTCTGCATAACCACCTTCAAAAGTACTGATCCGAGCGTATTTCCCGTACTTTACCACCCAATTTCCAAGGGTGTCAATGACGCCAATTTCATAGTCATGAAGTTGGGTGGAATTCCTCGAAACTTGGTAATTATTGAGTCCTTTGACAACGGCAACACCATCAGAAAAAGGGGTAATTTCCTTGAAAATAGTATCGGCAATGAGTATCCCTTGCCTGTTGATGACACCAAACGTTCCACCTGCGGCTTCGACAATCGCACACGGAGTATTCCCAAAGGGAGCAATGTTTTTAAAAGTATGCCCAAATATAATAGTACCACTATGATCAATAAAGTATGGCTTTCTTTCGATAAATACTTGTGCAATACCGTTTGAAAATGAAAAAGCAAGGTCATAATTAGCGGCAATCACATAGTTTCCTGTTCGATCGATAAAGCCATATCTGCCATGCAAACGTGCAGGTGCGAGCCCTTCGGAAAATTCACCTGCGGAGTGGAACTGAGGTTTGATAATCGTTGTTCCGTTCGTATCGATAAACCCATACAGGTCATTCTCCCGGATACGGTACAATCGTTCATAGGATAGATGTTTTGTGCCGGTTGCCGATGTTGACTGTGCTAGCCGTAGTGTATCGACCGCCGCACTTGTTGTCAGTGGTGCGCAAGCGAGCAAGCAAACACACAAAAACAGAATAGTAATAGTCAATTTATTCATAGAAGGACCTTGGCAGACTATACTTTTTTTGATGAGATAAGGGGAAATATAGTTTTTGTAGCCTTACAATGAGGACGATTCTCAGAGCTAGAAATCTGACTTGTATCTTGACAATCAAGGACTTTCCACTTACGACTTCCCACTCCCGACTTCCCACTTCCCACTTACGACTAAAAAACTTACGACTAAAAAAAAACATCACCGCACCGCCTCCCACTCCTTATTAGCCGAACGCCCAAAGGCAAT
>JBPOHH010000612.1:0-2928 GCA_052035765.1 Bacteroidota bacterium | reverse complement strand
ATTATAGAGCCTCCCCGATCACAGTCAATGGCATTAGCTCGGTCATCAGCATAACCACCGAAATACGTCGAAAATTCAATACCAGTACCATTTGTACGAAACTTGGTAACAAATGCATCATATTTCCCGCTCAAACCTTTCTGATAAGCGGTTGCTCCACTGGTAGGGAAATTAGTAGAATTTGTTTCACCGCAAATGGTAGCTTTGCCTGCATCTTCGACACATATACCGAGTGCACGGTCGTCTTTGCTCCCACCCACGTAAGTGCAGTAAAGTAGTGAAGTTCCGTTTGCATTGAATTTCGCAGCGAAGGCATCTCCTCCGCCGGAGTATGTTGGTTTCCAAGCGCCGGGTGTCGTAGGTAAATTTGCGGACGTCGTTTCTCCGGCAATAAAAATTGAATTGCTTACTACATCAATAGTGATGCCATTAGCTTTATCCGTCGAATCGCCACCGATATACGTCGCAAAAAGTAAAGTCGAAAGAGTCTTGTCAAACTTCGCAACAAATGCATCGGTTTGACCATTGGCAGTCACATCATACGAACCAACCGCTGTCCTAAAATTCGGTGAATCCGTCACGCCGGTGACGACGACATTCCCTGCTGTATCGAGCTTCATACCGGTAATCTCATCAATACCAGTGCCGCCATAATACGTTGAATACACGAGCGGGTCGATGATTAAGGGATGCTTCGAATTATACGCTCCAACATCAAATTTTACCATCTCGCCCTGCTGTGCGAAGCTGCATTGCACGGGAATTTCCCATCCATTAATTTCCTGATATGCATAGATATTACCATTGATTACCGTTCCGACGGAAGTCGAGAGTTCCACGCCGTTTTGCTTGCTCACCTTCACAGCATCCGCACCGGTAAATTTCAAGGTAATAGCATCCGGTTCTGCGCCGGGATGAACGACAAAATCATACCGAGGTTTGCCATTCGAGAATGTGTAAACAGCATCGATTCCGGGATAGACATCGCGCGTAATTACCTTCCCGAAGGAAGGAATATTGGTGCGCCATTTGTCGGGATTATTACCGATGAAGTAATTGCGTGTGCTTGGTTGAGCATCGGTGCCGATGGCAGGAGCTCCAACATTCGCGCCTAATAATTCCATTGCAATGACATGGCCTTTTCTTCTTCTTCCGAGAGTATCGCTTCCGAGCGATGACCTCGGTTTTTGGGTACTGCTTCCGCCGAGGCGCTCATCACCGAGGGCATCGCTAGGCTGGCTACGTCGCTTATCACCGAGGGCATCGCTAAGAAGCGATACTCTCGGAAGGGCACATCGCTCATCACCGAGGGCATCGCTAAGAAGCGATACTCTCGGCATAGACTGATACACATCATACATCAATCCCTTATCAGTCAGCCACACATTCATGCCGCGCACCGATGCCATAAAGCGCACGTCGGGCGACCATTGACCTGTATTTTGGATAAACGATGCGGGGATTGATGGAGCACGTCGTACTTGTGATGAGAGCTGATGAGGAACTATACAAGAGAAAAGTACGAGGAAAGAAACAATGGCAAAATATATCATAGGTAACCTTGAGAGAATAGAAAAATAGATATGATGGATAAGAGAACACCTGACAGGTTTTCTTCAACCTGTCAGGTGTATGTTTTTTTACTTCAATGTGTTACTTCCATTGAATGGGAATGGAAACAACGTCGCCGCGCTTCTCAGAATCTGTACTTAAAAATGTATATGGGTCTTTTCTTGCCCACTGTCGCCATATAGGCACTATATGTAGATACAACTGTTCATTTTCTGACAAACGATAACCATTCTTTTTTGCCAATTCAGATATAGACTGGTCTCTAAGTTGGGTAATAGAATACACGCCGGATTTGTTTACTTTACTTCTGCTTCGGAGAAGCAAAACATCCCAACTAATCTCAGCATCAAACATGCCTCGTAAATAATGCTTTGATATTGGAAATTTACTTAAATCAACAGTTGGCAAATTTGTAATTGTATAACATATATCATAATTACCATCATAATCGTACGAATTTTTGTCCCGGACACTTGACCCCAATCCAGGAAAATCAATTCCTATTTTTCCTGAAAAACTATAGGTCGTATCACGATACATAACTCGATTGGTCTCGCGAGGGTCTTTTTCTTCAAACACTTTAGTCTCTATTTGTGCCGATGAACCCACAATTGTTCCCGTTATTTGTTCACTTAAGGCAACATTCCCCCATTTATTGCCGACTGCACCAGTCCAGCCGATATATATACTATCTTTCAATTTCAGAACAACATTCTTTATTATCAGAGTATCATATCCTTGTCTGGAAAATTGGATTGTGTAAGTACCCGAATCAAGGTTTTGAATTTTCCAATACCCTTTGGCATCAGTTAGCGTTTGCTTCGTTGTATTTAACAATTGTATGGAAGTACCACTAAAATCGCCTATTGTATCAGTATAATTTGAAAAGCCGCCTAAGAATACTTTACCGGATAGTACGGAAGCACCGGTGGCTGTCGAGTCTATCGGATTAATTGGGTTATCTCCGTTATTCCGGCAACCGGTAAAATCTATTAAACAAACAGAGAATACTACTGTCAGAACTACTATTATTTTCATAAATTTTCTCAAAACAAATTGATAATGTTATTTGTTAAATGCAAGCCCTTTACGACTCAAGAAATACGACACGCCTTCACGAGAATACTCCGAAAGATGGGGCCTGCTAAGTGTTGAACATGGCTGTAGTTTTTTTATTAGATTTAAGCCCCACCTGAACAGGTTTTCTTCAACTTGTTCAGGTGTAAGTATTAGAAATAATAAGATACTACGAAGAATAAAATCCGTTAAGATAGGACGTCAGCGAGCGCGAAAACCAGCATCAAAACGAAGGGGGGCGAAATACTCATGCAAGCTCCTTTGTATCGTGAATACCAG
>JBPOHH010000745.1:0-2639 GCA_052035765.1 Bacteroidota bacterium | reverse complement strand
AACTCTCACCGCCTCATAATCGCATCACCAATCTCAGCCGCTAAAATGCCGCCCAATACCAAAGCGCCACCTAAAATCTGGTCGGAATAGAAGGTCTCGTGGAGGAAAATTACCGCAAGTGTCGAGGCGATAATAGGTTCGAGCGAGAAGATAAGCGCCGTTTTGACCGGCGTGGTGTCCCGCTGCACGCGGATTTGGATGTACATGCACACGATTGAACCGAGTATTCCCGTATAAAGAAACGCATAGAGGGCAGGCGCAGATGTGAGCGCTTTCATTGTAAGAGCCGGTAGCTGCGCTAGCGTGCCTTCGAACCCGAAATAGAATCCAATAGACGTGATAATTGCAATCACAAACTGTACCATCGCCAGCCGCACCGAGAGCGTGCCGATGGTAGTGGTGTCGCGCGTAATCATATCTAAATACGTAAGATACATTCCCCACACGGCAGAACATATCAGCGTCGCGACGTCGCCCATATTCAGGTGCGAGAAGTCGGGCTTGGTGAATATCCACAAGCCGAGGATGACGATCGCCACGCCAAGCTTTTGGAATATCGATACTTTACGGCGTTCCATGATCCAATAGCAAATGGGCGTGAAGACTACCATCGAACCTGATATAAACGCCGATTTGGAGACCGTCGTATAGTTCAGCCCCCACATTTGCAGCAGGAATCCCGCCGAGATCAGCAGTCCGAGATTCGTTCCTTTTTGGATTTCGTCTTTCGTAATTCCACGCAGACTCTTATTCCACAGCACGAGTCCGCAGAGCGCGGCAAAGATAAAGCGGATGGCTGTATAAAGAAATGGCGGCACATCATCAAATGCGTTCTTGATAATCACGAAAGTCGCACTCCAGATGAAGGAAATGGTCACGAGCCCGAGTTCTGCTTTGAGGGATTTTGTCATGCAATGAAGGATAGAATCATGAGAGTGGCGCGGCTTTCATGGACAGATTTGCACGTCACCTGACTTCAAAACTACGCACCGCGGCGCGGTCAGCCAAATAAAACCCACCCACAGGTGCTCTCACTTTGCGGAAAATACGGTAAATTTGGGGCGAAAGTCGAGTAATTCCTCCTCATACTTTTCAAGAAATACTATGATTGAAGATAATTTTACACCCGTTAAAATGAAACTGTCCGTGCTCACAGGGTATGTCGATAGTTTTATCGAGTCCTGCGCCTCCAAAAGCAAGGAAACGCAGTCGGGGTACAAGCGCACACTCAAGGAATTTGTGTATTTTTTTACGACCGACCGGCTGTTTCAATTCCGCGTCAAAGATGTCGAACGGTACAAAAAATACTTACTCAAAACCAAAAAAATGCAGGAAATCTCGGTGGCATCGTATCTGACATCGCTCCGAAGATTATGTCAATTCCTCGTAGAAACAGGCGTACTCGAGAAAAACCCTGCTAAACGCGTTCAGGGTGGACGTCGCCCGACCGAACATGCCCGTTCGTTTCTCACGCTCGCCGAGATCGATCAATTACTCAAAAGTATTGAGGATACGACTAATTCCGGGCTCCGCGATAAAGCGTTAATCCTCACAATGCTCGGCTGTGCATGCTCGGAAACAGACCTGACGAGAGCGCAAATCGGTGACCTCAAAAAAACAGACAAACACTGGACTCTCAGCGTGCAGGGCAAAGGCAAAAGTATCAAAGACGAGGCGATTACCGTTCCCAAAACCACCATGGACGCCATCGACGCGTACCTGAAGTCACGCGGTACGGATTTACCGCCCGAGGCGCCGCTGTTCCTCAGCTACAGCAATCGCACATTGCATCAGTCAATGAGTATCCGTGGAATTCGGGAAGCAATTAATTTGCGTCTGAAATCGAGTAATGTCAAGCGTGGCAGAGACTTAAAGCTCACGCCCTTCTCCCTGCGCCACACCGCCGGCATCATGATGGCAGAAAGTGGTGCGACTCCCGAAGAAATTATGAAACGCATGCGCATCGAATGGCGACCGACAGCAATGCTCTATTTCAAGCAAAAAGGGAAGCTCCACAGCGAATTCACACCGGAAGCGGAATTTGTGTCGATAGGGGAATAGTTGTATTTCCCTCTCTCGGGAGAAGGCAGAGTGTGGGTTCGGGTCGCTTGTTTGTAAATTGTTATATAGTATATCTTTCAGTCCTCTATGCACATACGCTCTCTCTCTGTCATGAACCTTCGCAACCACGAGCAAACCGACGTGGAGTTTTCGCCTGAACTCAATATCATCGAAGGGGAAAATGGTGCCGGGAAGACGACAATTCTCGAAGCAATTTCCATCTGCGGACTCTCGAAGAGTTTTTTGCCGACGACTGAAACGCTGATGATACGTCAGGGCGCCGATTTTTACCGCGCGTCGGCTTCAGCGGAAAGTTCGCTCGGAGTGACGTATAAAATCGCCGTGCAATACGCCGCCGGCAGCCGCAAGCTCATCGGGTCGTCCATCGGCGAAAATCTCTCACCCAAAGACATTATCGGCGAAATGCCACTTGTGGTACTCTCACCCGATTTCAAGGAAATTACGTTCGGTTCGCCCGACAACCGCCGTCGCTTCATCGACATGATGCTCTCGCAGGCGAGTAAACGCTATGCAGAGGAGTCGCTGAATCTCAAGCGTATCTTGAAGCAACGCAATAA
>JBPOHH010000405.1:0-4903 GCA_052035765.1 Bacteroidota bacterium | reverse complement strand
ATTATGGCGAAAGCTATCGCCGACCGGCTCGCAGAAGCTGCGGCTGAATGGCTGCATTTCAAAGTGAGAACGGAACTGTGGGGGTATGCGACGAGTGAAACCCTGAATAATCAAGGTCTTATCGATGAAGAATATCAGGGAATACGTCCCGCGCCGGGCTATCCTGCATGCCCTGATCATACGGAAAAGAAAACGCTCTTCGCGCTTTTAGATGTTGAAAATAATGCCGGTATCACGCTCACGGAAAACTATGCGATGTATCCTGCTGCAGCCGTCAGTGGTTGGTATTTCGCGCATCCTCAAGCCAAGTATTTCCCGGTAGGGAAGATTGGTCGTGACCAAGTGAAGGACTATGCCCGCCGTAAAGGGATAAGTATTGAAGAAGTTGAGCGCTGGCTGAGTCCGAATCTCGGATATGAGGTGTGAAAGAGCGAGAATATTGATTGAATATGTAGATATTCTTATTCCGTAACCCTATAAATTTAGTACTTACAGACCATTAATTTTAAACTTTTTCTAATGGATACCAAAATGCTGAAATTTTTCCTATTATGTATTGTTGCATGTTTTGTTATCAACCACACTACCTATGCTCAGGATGTAGATATGATTTGGCAGAACATCAATTATAAAAATTATACTGATTATTCAATGGGTACTACCGGTATTAAAGCGGGAGCTAAACAAATAGCTATCCATGGAGATACTTATGTTGCTGTACTTCACATTAACGTAATTCCGTTATATAGACTTAGTACAGTCGTTGATTTACTTGATTTTAAAACCGGCGAGTTTTTGAAACAGATACCAATTGGTCCTGTCAGTCAATATGGATATGCAGATGTATCAAAAATTTTCTTTAGTCAGGATGGTTCAAAGCTATATTTAGTAGGGAGTGTTGTAACAAAGGTAGTCATGACAGGCAGCGGACAATTTTGCGATACCTGTATCAATCCTATCGATTATGATGAAGATAATGAAGTGATTTATGCACAATCTAACGACAATAGATACATCGCCAGCGCATATGTCGATGAGGGAGTTCCAACGAATAAGATTACTATTTTTGATACTAAAAACAGTACAACGAGAATACAGTATCTCAGAGATACCAACAGAGTGCAATTAGAACAAACAGCTAAAGAATATAAATATTGGTCGCGTGAATTTTTTTCAGGTGTGAAATACCTAACGTTTTCGCCTTCAGGAAGATATTTAATCACTAATAGGTTATCCAAAGATGATAGTGGGAATTATCTTCATTCTAATTTCATTGCAATGGATACTAATTTTCCTTCGTATCACTTTGATAATCATTGTAATGCATGCTTTATGTCCTCCGACGATATGGTCGTTGGAGGCAACGATGGAATTACCGATTTAACTAGAAAACATGTTATCAAGCAAGGATTTTTCAATAATGTCTCCAGTTTTCTCCCCGGAGATAATCATATACTGGGCTTAGGTCGAAATACTAATTCCGATTTCTCGCTTACTCACGGATATAGAAGTCCGGCAGATTATAGAAGGCAGGATGGTGAAGTAGAAAACATAAGTATATATAAAGTAATCGACTTTGCTACGGTGAAAGAATATAAAGTATCCTCTGACAATCCCGGTAAATTATTTATACAATCAATTGTTAACTCGTCGTTCAATACTTTTGTCACTCTCTCTGACAAAGGAACTATCACTTCGTGGAAAATCCCGACCAACCTACCGAAAGTCAAGTATAAGTCAAGCTTTACTTTGCCTGCCCAAAAAAGCTATTCAACATGGGAGAAAATAGACTTTTCTAATACTACCTATCCCTATCGCAGGAATGCGCAGTATATGTGGAATTTTGGCGATGGAACAACGAGCAATGAAGCACATCCTACACATATCTATACCCAACCCGGCACGTATATCGTGAAACTTGTATCTACAGATTTATCAGCAAGTAAAGGGAGTTTGAATACTCTCGTTCCCACAGGAGTAGCCGTCGTGAATGATAGCTCTACACAAACTATTGTGATAGCTCCAAGCGATGTTGAAGAGTCTGTTGTTTCCGGTGAATTAGTTTCGAACATTACCATCTCCCCAAATCCCTTCAACGAAGGCACTACAATTCATTACAGATTGGAAAAGTCGTCATCCGTAAGCTTGAAAATTACCAACATTTTCGGGGAAGTAATCGCGAGCGAAGAGCAAGATGCTGTACCGAAAGGCGAGTATCACCACAGTTGGAATGGTAAGAATGCACAGAATGGTTCCGTACCCACCGGAATGTATTTTTGTACAATCTCGACCGGGAATGGTACTCAAACAATTCCACTGATACTTTTGCGATAGGAAGGGGAAGATTGGTCGTGACCAAGTGAAGGACTATGCCCGTCGTAACGGCATGAGTATTGAAGAAGTTGAGCGCTGGCTGAGTCCGAATCTTGGGTATGAAGTATAATTCCGACCAACAAAAGAACGCTGATTATCCTGCATGAATATACAGAGATAATCAGCGTTTTTCGTATAAAATCAACTGTTCCTGCGTGCCATTACCCCATATTACCGCATCGTAAAACTCCCCGCAGATTGGTAATACCATCATATCATCCCCGTAAAACAGAGGTAACATCAGCGCCGTATTTTTGCTCTCGATATACTGTTTTTTTATACTATTTGAGAGAAAAATGATGATGAAGAAAACTACTCTGGTCGGTGCGCTTGCCCTTGCTGTATTGGGTGTTGGCGGATGTAAAGATGAGACAACTACCACACCGACAACTCCCGGCGTCGAGTTGAAAAACCATTCTGCTACGCCTGCATTACTCAAAAAAATGTCCGGCTTTGAGTCGATGGAAGTCTTCTCGCTCATCGGCAGCGACGATAAACTCGACCAATCATCGAGTTTTGTCTTTGGCGGTTCGGCTGACGGTATGGGATGGCTCAAAAACGCAGACGGCGGATTTTCGATGATTCTTAACCACGAAGATAATTTTGCCGTATCTCGTGTCACCCTCGACAAAACACTCAAGCCGGTCAAAGGTGAGTATATCCTGAATTCCGACGGAGGTACATGGAGACTATGTTCGGCTACAATGGCTACACCTGCCGAACACGGCTTCGGTCCTACCTTCCTTACCTGCGGCGAAAGCGGCGAAGAATCCCGCACCCATGCCATCAATCCTCTCGATCCGGTAACGAATGCTTCTATGTCACGCGAAGTACCGGCCTTCGGTCGTTGGAGCGCAGAAAATGCACTTCCATTACCCAAATCAGCTTATTCCGGCAAAACAGTGATTGTTATTACCGATGATGACTCCGGTGTAAGTGGAGGACAGGTAGCACTTTATGTAAGTAATACGGTTGGCGATTTATCGAATGGTTCGCTCTACATGCTCCGCCGTAAAGACCAAAACCAAAAAGAAACCGATATGACTCTCGGTACAATGTACGATGTAGAGTTTGTAAAAATTGACAATGCGTCAACGCTCACCGGCAAAGAAATCAATGCATTGGTTGATGTACAAAAAGCAATTAAATTCGGTCGTGTCGAAGATGTGGACTTTCGCAAGGGCGGCACCGGTCGTGATGTGTATTTTACCGTGACGGGTCAGGATTATGTTGGCGCCAATGCCGACAAATCACGCACGAAATACGGTAGAGTCTATCACTTAAATCTTGATGCAGCGAATCCGCTGGCAGGTAAAATTGAAGTTATCATGGATGGTGATGACAAGTCAGGTCCGGCAAAAGCATTCCAAAATCCTGATAATATTACCGTTACAACTAATTATGTCTATGTTCAGGAAGACCCGAACGGTTACGGCGATGAGACGCATGACTCCTATATCTATCAGTATAATTTAGCAACAAAAGAAGTGAAAATTGTGTGCGAACTCGACCATCACAGAACTGCTGCCGATAAGGATACGTACAACCGTGACACCAAAACAGCAGCCCCGGCGCTTTCGAAATTTGGTTCGTGGGAGTATGGTGCGTTAGAAGATATTTCTGATTTGGTCGGAATTCCCAATACCTTCGCACTCGCTATTCAGCCGCATACTTGGGTAGGTGACAAGTACAAGGGCGCCGATGGCGGAAGCAAGAGAACATCAGAGTGGCAGGGAAGTCAAGTTGTTATTATCAAAGGACTTCCTAAGTAATTAGGCGGAGCTGTTGATGGTGAATTGATTGACAGATGATGGATGCGCGGGAACTTCCTCGGAACGTTCCCGCGTTTTTTTGTATGTATTCCAAACCCAACGTATGACACGAAAATTACTCATTCTCTTCTGCATTATACTCAGTGCCTGTGCAGATAAACCTTCATCCGATGTTCCGAGCACAGCCCGTGTACAGTCGATGTATGTCCGGGATGCTGATAAGCTTCAAAACGCCGTTAAAAAATTACAAACAGCGTATAATGACCGTCGTGCGGAACAGGAAATTCAGCAATTGTTTTTTGATGCCCGCTTAGCATATAAGCATGTTGAGTATCTTGCCGAGTATTATAATCCCGCCACAGCGAGGTCGATCAACGGTGCGGCTCTTGAAAAGGTCGAGGAGGAAGATCCGAATAAAACCGTGCTGCCGGAGGGATTCCAGGTTCTTGAGGAAATGCTGTTTCCTCATATCGATACAAGCAAGCAAGTCGATATACGCCAACAGCTTGCCGTTCTGGCGTCGAATGTATCACGATTACGTAAAGTCGCCGATGGTCTTGAGCTCACCGACGGTCATGTTTTTGATGCCATTCGCTTGCAGATACTTCGCGTGATTACGCTTGGGCTGACGGGATTTGACACGCCGATTACGTTGCGTTCGCTGAGCGAGGCGGCGGTGTCGCTTGAAGCATTGGAAAATGTCATCAAAGTATATCCCGAAAATGCATCGCAACACGAAGCGATTGCCCGATGGAAAC
>JBPOHH010000867.1:0-14780 GCA_052035765.1 Bacteroidota bacterium | reverse complement strand
GGGATCCTGCTTGCCAATATTCATCCCGCCTTTACCGGCGACAAACAGCCCAACTGCTAGCTGATCAACATCTTGAGCCAGTATTTCCATCGAAGCCGAAACTAATAATACCACACATAGAAAGAGTCTTTTCATCGAGAATTCTCCATTAAAAATAGAATTGTACGTAAACTATACTTCAATTTTACAGAGTTTTTTCCGCCGCACCAAGAAAAAAGTGAAAAAAGGTAAATTTTGTGCGCATTTCGGGAAATATGCTCTCCAAATAGTATAAAAAAAATGAGTTGTGTTTGGTCAGCAAATATCCTTTTTGTATGTTGGCGGTGTGAAATGTGTGTAATTCTTTGCACAGTGGTGTTTTTCGCTGACAGTTTGCAGCACTTATCAGCGTAATTTTTAATCACAACTCTTTTTCAAAATGATAGTTACATTACTTGTTGGTGTTGCTGTGGGATTCGTTCTCGCGATTGCACCAGGTCCGGTGGGGGTGACAATTCTCAAATCCGGCTTACGCGGCGATCAGCGCAGCGGGGCACTCATCAGTTTGGGAGCATCGTTTTTGGATTGTGTCTACAGCTTGCTCGCTATGCTTACGGCGACGATGTTTTTCGGTACACTTCAGTCACTGTTTACCAATCACCCTATCATAATGTTTTTCTTCCAGCTTGCGTGCATTGCAGCTATGATTGTTTATGGTCTTTTGCAGTTCCGCACTCCCTCGGTCAAGCAAGACACCGCCGCCCGAAACCCTACCTCTCTCATAGCACTTACGACACGACTCAAGAAAAACGGACCATTCTTTTTAGGCGTGGGAATAGCCCTTGCCAACATTGCGAATCCCACTTTCCTCCCCTCACTCACCTATACGTCAATGCTCGTGCAGCATTCCTCACTCATCGAGACGACGGTGCTCGGCAGTGTGGTCTATTCTATAGGATTCGGTCTCGGTAACTTCGGCTGGCTCTACGGCTTACTCCGCGTTGTACTCCATTACCGCGAGCGTTTTTCTCCTTCACTTACCATCCGCATCCACCGGTTTGCCGGAGCTACCATGATCGGTGCCGGCGCAATCCTCGGCTATCGCGTATTGCTCTTTACCAAATGGACAGAGCTGCTAAGATTTGTAGTGGCATAGGAATCCCATTTCTACTCTTCTGAAAGGATGTCAGTTTTCCGTACTGATCTCCTTCTTCTCCATATCTGCTTCCGGTGAACTGCACTCTACCCAAAATGCAGGATACTATTACCTACAACCGACCTATCTTCTTTATTTACCAGTAAAGTACGTTTCCAATAACCGGAGAACACGGAGAATGTGTCATACGGTATTCCGCATCTTGCTTCTCATTATTTTTTTCCACGTGCAACTTTTCAAATACATTGTGCCACTTTGCATAAAAAATTAGACACAATTATCTGTTCATGAGTAGATGCATCCATCTTCCCGGGGTGTCTAATGTATACACTGCCAGCACTATCTTGTTATTATTTTTATAGTTACGTTCCATCCACTTATTCAGGAAGGCATACATACCACAGGATCTACACTTCATTTCAAGACGGTTTTTCCCATAACGTCCACAGATGCGTACTACCTGCATCGCCGGGTAATCCGGTTGATTTGGACTCGAATGCCGGTACAATTTTTCTATCTACCGGCGCATATACGCCAAGCAAGCCGCACAAAACCCACAAATTCCGCTTGATTGGATAGTTATACACCATGTATTTTATTGGAGTTACCATGGCACATGCTAAAATTCTACCTTGTATACTATTAGTACGTACGAAATATAATCAATCGGCAAACGGTTGTCCATCAATTGCTATGCGCCTTCCTTTCCGGACAATACTGACCCTTGCAATCGGAGTATTCGCTACTTTCTCTGCTACCGCTCAATGGGGAATTCTACCCAATATTTTCCAGCTGAGTGAGATTCACAATGGTCTCACCGGCATCGGTCTTTGTACTGCTCCGTCGCTGCTGCCTGTCCGAATGCTGTCTATTCACTCTGATAATTTTGGGAATTCCACAGCCACGGTATATCATCGTACCTTTCTTCCACTTCCGTCGCAATCACAGAATTTTGGTGTGAATTCGAATGTCAATTATTTTGGTCAGACGGGCATTGACTGTATCTCCGGCAGCAAGCAAAACAAAGGTGCCGGCAGCTCGTGCGTGAGAAAAATCCTTAATCTTACCAATGGTCGTAGCTTTGAGCCGCTCCTTCCGAAATTGCTTTTCCGACCCAATCATTTGACAGAGCAAGACTTACAAGTAGAATTCGCCTTCCTCTGCAGTCTGTCGAACACCTCGGGACTGCCGATGGAAACGAACCGGGAAGTCATGCACATCGTCAATGGAGTGGAGAGCATCGGCACGACAAAGCTGCCGAAACTGCTTCAAACGTATGAGAAAATGACCTTTCATGCCGGAGCCAATGACTATTACATGAGATCTAATCGGTCGACACAAACAGAGATTGTCAGCCTCGAGCCCGGCTTGGTGCTGCGGCACCTATGGGAACTTCCTCTCATAGGTGCCGCTGCCGCCTCAGATGCATCTCCGGGATCATCGGCTTTGGGTGTGATGTTCAAAGAAGAGCACACTAACCAGAACCGAACCAATCACATTATGGGACTTGCAGAATCAATCATTCATCCCACAGAGACAAGCGGTGCAGTCAAGAGAAGTACTATTGGTAATACTAAGAATGATATTGATAATACCAGAGAACACTCACCTATAGGACTTGGCGCGGCAGCCGATGCCGACAGCAGGGTATTGATTCGTGGACTTAGAGAGTCGTGTGCGACGATGAATGTCCTCCGGGTCGCCAATAGCGGTGAACTGTATAGTACTCCGTTCACTCGCTTTGTCGTTGCAGACAACGCTACTGTCGGGAATGATATTAACGTAGCGAAGACGAAGCTTCCGATTAGCGCCCGATTCGGGACGTATGCAGATACCCCGAGCAGTATCTTCACCTATAATGCTTATAGCCGCGGCGCTTGGAAGTGTATCCTCGATGGTGTGACTCACCGTGGAAAGCCGGCAGCAATTGGGCTCAGTGACGGAGCAATTTCCCTCAGGGTCGGCACTGCTATCGGTATGCAGCCGGATGCAGCTAGTGCCCGGGCGACAGGTCTTTCGATACCCAATCGCGGCAAGGTAACCATTGGTTCTCTTGCCGGTTCGGGTGCAAGTGCAGTCTATTCAAGTGCACGTGGTGAACTGATAACGACCAGTGATTCTTGCAGTTGGTCCTTGGATGGTACTACTATTGGTGACAATGGCTTTTTAAATACCATGCCTCTTATTTTAAAGACAAACAACAAGCCATTCATGCAGATTGCAGTCAATAGTGATGTACATATTGGCACGCTCAAATGGGATTATTCGGGTACAGCAAGAAATCTTGACCGAACAGTGTATCCATCGCTTCTCTCGGTCAACAGATCCGTGGCTGCAAAATCATTTCGCGTCACGGTCAATAATTGGGCTGATAATGTATTTAGCCCAAATTACCGCTTAATGCCACTCTCAGAAGTAAAGGCATTTATTACAAAAAACGGACATTTACCTGATGTTCCGGCCGAAGCCGAAGCAAAGAAAAATGGTGTTGACCTTCAGGAAATGCAGACTGTACTTTTGCGCAAGGTAGAGGAGCTCACGCTTCACGTAATAGCAATCGAAGAAGAAAACAAAAAATTACGCTGCCGTGTCGATGCAATCAATGCATCGCTACCTATTAATGAGGAGTAATTGTATGATTATGGATGCTGTTCTAACATTGCTTTTAGCGGGAGCGGTAGTATTACCGGATGCCCCGGAGGATATACTGGTAGATTCTTGGCTGGTGCCGAAATGTTCCGATTGGATGTTTATCGTTTAAGTTCCGGTATGTATCATTCTATCTCTGCAACGAGAACAGAATAAAATGTGAACTTTACCATACTTCACTAACGATGTATACACCTGAAAAATATTCGAATTAATCCGCAACGAAATTCTAGAATGATGCCCGGACACTCATCCAGCAAGGTTTTTTAGCGGCACAATACTATCTTTTTACACACTTAAACATCATGACCACTATTCTACCCACTACTCTCATAGGTGCAATCAAAATTACCGACGACACACTCTGCTATGTACGGCGCTCTTTCTCACGCTGTGCGAAGCCGGAGTATAATCAATACGTTCCAAATGAGAATACACGCGTGAAGCACCATTTTCTTCACAGAACACCAGCCGAACAAGCTATAATTAACTGCTCGGGCTTGCTCGGACAACCTTCATATTTTCCAATGGAGTTTTAATATATGCAACGCTGTATCACTTTTCTACAAGCTCTCACTTCACCCGGTGTTAGTACTCATCTTGCTGTCGCAGGCGCCACTATCTTTGTTTTGTCTGCACTTCCTACGAACGCTCAGCTTCAGGACTGGGTCAATAGCCAGCCGACCCCTAATCCTGCACCGGCTATTACCGATATCGCCTATCCTTACGGACGCGCGGGAGTTGGCATTCTTCACCCTCAGACTATGCTGCATGTGCATTCACTGCAACAAATTGCGCCGTCCGGTAATCTGCTCGGCACACATTATCCGGCTATTCTACGCCTGCAAACGCAGCATAATCTTGGTGATGCATTAACCGGCTCGGACGGCAATAAATTCGGTCAATCCGAAATTCAATTTTGGTCAAACAGCAACTACAGACCTGCTATCGGCACCAATCAGTTCGTGCCCAATAAATGGCAGGTATCTGCCATCAAATCCATTAACTTAACCGATGGCAGCGACCCTGATCTTACCCAAACCAACGGCATATATAACGGCGGCCTAGCATTTTACTGTAGCGGTTCGCCAACATATACAGATGCGCAGCAGCAAATTGAAGTGATGCGTATTGTAGACAAGAAAGTAGGAATTAAAGCAATCCAACCCTATGCTAATTCTCTCCTCGATGTCCGTGGCACGATCTCGACCGGCGGATTGGATGATGCTACCAATCTTCGTATGCCGGGTACGGTGTCATTTCTTCCCAAAAACAATCTGGATAATATTTATCATATTGACAACTATGGTGTTAATTTCCCCGGCAATCCTGCAATCACCCTTGGAAGCCAGCTGCGTTTCTCTTCCGGAGCCATTCCCGGCGGCGGTCCGCTTGGCAGCGAAGGCACGATACTGGTCTTGGAGTCCTCCGGAGGTTCGGTGGGAATTGGCAATCATTTAACCAAGCTTGGCGGCACAATGTCGAATCATGCGCTCAATCTCAATGGTCCGAAAGGCACACTCTCGGTTCTCCGGAATCCTGACCGTCCGGGCGTCGCGCCGGTAGCATTGCGTATTGAACAAGCTCATACAAATTATGAGTATTGGTGGGCGAGTCCGCTGATCTCGGCAGGGACGCAGAACAGGACATCATTTGAAGTATTTGCCGGTGGACAGGTGCATATCGGTGAACGCGATGCGGCTAATCAAAATGCGGATGGTCTCTTCGGGCTCATGAAATGGCAGAAATCGGTAAATGGTTCGATGGTTTCTACGAATAATCCCCATACCTGGGACGCCAAGCTCGTCGTCAAAGGCAAGGCGGTAGTACAGGAATTATTCGTCACAACGACAGCAGATTACTGGGCTGACTATGTATTCGACGACAGTTATGAGCTCATGCCGCTTGAAGACGTCGAGCAGCATATTAAAGCCAATCACCATTTGCCCAATATTCCAAGTGCGCAGCAAATCAGCGAAGACGGCGGCTCAAGTGTAGGTGATATGCAGGTGAAATTACTCCAAAAAGTAGAGGAGCTGACGCTGTATATGATTGAAATGAAGAAAGAAAATATAGAGCTAAAATCCAAAATGAATTCGTTGCAACAACAAATAAACACAAAATAATGTATGAAACATATCCTGATAATTCTTTGCTGCTTGATGATGGTCGGTGAATTGTACTCGCAAGACACAGCGCGGATAGATACCAATCGAACGACGCTTTCAATTCAACCATTTGTCGGGCTTGGACTGTTTAATGGCGGCAGAGTTGGCTTGTCGGCTAAACTGAACGAACTAGTTGCGCTTGAAGTAGGATATGGATTAGATGTTAGAGCTTCCCTTGCGATTATATTATTCTTTATACCCTTCAGTAATGACGGAAGAACACTATCAGAAGGAATAATCATCACACCATTTAAAGAGAAGCGACTATCCTTAATTCTATATAATACCTATAACTTCCGAACAGTGGGTTCCAGCTCTATGATGGTATGGCAGGCGATGGTCGGTTGGAAAATAGACACCGGCGAATCAACAGCTTTACGAATGTGTGCAGGATATGCTCAAAAATATAAGGGAGAGTTTCCTACACGTCAGGATAAAAATTGGATAGGGTTAGATTTTGTGCTTACCTACGATGCCTTCAAGGTGTCGTGGTGATTTTATTCTCAGAATTCTGTAGCTGCTCAATCTACAGCAGCTACAGCAAATTTAACAATTAACTATTTGATAATTAAATATTTAGAAATTTATGAAAAAACTGTTTGTAATTATCGTTCTATGGCTTGCCGCTATGCCATGCTCTGCTCATAAGGAGTGGGTGCATCAGTATATTGTGCAAGAGGCATACCGGTATTTGGAAAAGCAAGTGGGTGCAATACCGGTCTTGCGGACGTACGCCGGTATTGATTTTAATGGAACAAATAATCCTCATTGGGGACCGGGTAATTCACCTCGTCCGTGGGAGTTGCCACTTGGACTTTCTGTAGGAGTGTGGAGAGAAGACCTCACTGACCCTGTCTGGGGAAATACAGATGGATATACAAGTCTATCCCATTTCTGGAGTGCAGATATAGGTGATGATACGAAGACCCAGTTTGATGGATTTTTTACCCCAAATTTAAACAATGCATTTGATAAAGCTCGGCGATATATGTTTGCCGGTAACCGCTTAAATAATGTAAGAATCCTTCCTGAATCACCATGGTATAGTTCCGGAATTTTGATAGATGGGATGTATAAAGCCAACACTCATGCCGGTTATAAGAATTGTGCCGCAATCGATATGACATATAACAATTTATGCGACTTAATAGTTAATAGAACCGCGACTGTGCATAATGGATATTATTACACCTTTCCAAACAGAACTACACACAGCTCGCCAATATTCAATGGGCAAAGTTTTCTTGGGCCAACACGAGCACGATACATTGCATTCTGTATCTTAGGTCATATCTTACATTTACTTGCAGATGGCAGTGTGCCTGCCCATACTCATGCAGATACTCATATCTGTGGAGACTATTTATTTGGCCTTGTCGGCGGTAACGGTGATACGTATGAACTTGCTATGGGAAATAATCTTACCGGAGATTGTGATGAACCTCACACCACATTTTTGGCGCAGAACTGGAATGCAGCTACCGCGGCACAGCAAGGAGGTTTGCTGCTTGAAGTATTTTCTATGTCGGATGAAGATGCTTTACGGTATCTGTTTTATACGACCAATCAACTTGCCAATCATTTCGGCACAGTAGATAATAACGGTAATGATAATATGCCTAATGGCAGTAGCATGCTCGTCAGCGCACGGTATTCTCAATTAGGTTCGGTAGGCACATCAACTGTGGGATGGATGAATCAGACACAATCCATCATTGATTTCACCGGCGACGAACTCATGAACTATGCAATCAGAGTCTCAGCGACACTCATGTATTGGATGGCAATTAAAACAGGTATCGCAGATTGTCCGCAAACCCTCTACCAACAAAGCCACACCTACTACGGCGTTCGAACAGCCGATGAAAATGCTCGTTTTAAGGCACTTTCCAAAATAATTGCCGGACGGAATGTACACCCAAATTTGACGTCTTCTCAAGGGAATGTTGTCGTAGAAAGTGGCACTCTGACCTATATTGCCGGTGATGAAATTAACCTGAAAGACGGGTTTATTGCCAAATCGGGAAGTGCTTTCCATGCAAAAATTGAAAACGCCTGCCCACTGCTAACTACTTGCGTAAATAACACAAACACATTTTCTGAAGATAATCCTACGGTAGCAAATCCTACCTATGCTACCGAAGAAGTATTTGCCAAGAAAGGCGGTGCTCCTTCCATACAAGCGCTCGGCGATACAATCCAAAAATGTACTGTCTATATCCCAAGTGATGCCTCGGTGACACAAAACGGAGATTCAATCATCCTTTCCAATTGGCTTGAAACCATACACATCAGAAAGCCAAACGACACTCTCTCCGGCGATACGACACTTGTTGATGGTCCAATTTGGATACTCAGCGACAGTTTGGTCATTATCCGGTGGGTTGATTCTACCATAGGCGATACAATAGTCCTCACCTACGATTACTTCAGTACAATTTTGCTGGATGACTCTACATCAAGAGTCATTATCGTCAAAAGCGACACCTCCGGAACGGCCCGATATACCGGCAATGACTTCACCCCGCGTATCCATTCTATCTATCCGAACCCCAATTCTGATTATATTGACCTGCAGGTTGATGGTATGGGCAGCGCCGCGACAGTCACCATTTACTCGCAAATGGGTGTGCAATTGTCTGAAACTACCGTCGGCTCGTCAGAAAAACTATCAAGAGTCAGCACTTCCGGATTAGCGCCCGGAATGTATATGGCAGTCATCAAAACAGCGAAGGGCAGGACGAGTAAAAACTTTATTGTTAATCGCTAAATACCTGCTATTTCGAATTGTTACTTTACATTCGTCAACACGAAAAAAGCCCGTGAGCAAAACTCGCGGGCTTTTTCTTTACCTGCTTGGACGGCCACGGGTGCCCGCAGACGAACGCCTGGAATATGCAGAACGGGAACCAAAAATTACAGGTACAACTTTGGGGAAGCGGCACAGCTTTCCCGCCTCACTCGAGCCAGCCCTTTTTCTTGAAAAAGTGAAGCATATAGCCGCCAATGAGTGCGATAACTCCCCATATCATGAAGTAGCCGTAGTGCCAGTCTAGCTCGGGCATGAATTTAAAATTCATACCGTAAATACTTGATATAAAAGTAAGTGGAAGAAAAATAGTCGATATCACGGTGAGCACTTTCATCACTTGGTTCATGCGGTTGGAATTGACCGACAAGTATGCTTCGAGCAGGCCGGCGACATTTTCGCGGTAGGACTCGACGAGGTCGGCAATCCGCACCAAATGATCATAGACATTGCGGTAATAGACCATTTCTTCATTGGAAATGAGTGCGAATTCACCGCGGGAGAGGCGATTGAGAATTTCGCGCTGATAGGTAGTGATTTTGCGCAGGCGGATGATGCCTTTCTTCAAGCTCAGAATCTTGGGTAGCGTTACTGCCTGAAAATTCTGAAAGATACTGATTTCGATATCATCGAGCTGTTCGTCGAAGTATTCTATCACCGGCGTATAGTTATCCACAATTTTATCCACAATAATGTGGAAAAGAAAATCGGGTCCCCGCTGTAAGGTTTGAGGATTCTTCAGACAAAGCCCACGCACATAGTCAATTGCCGTTGAGGATTCATAATGGTGGGTCACCAAAAAATTCACACCTAAGAACGCATTCATCTGCCGGGTCGGGAAATGAACACAAAAAGTAGAATCGTCTTCGGTTTCGTCGATTTCCTCGATGGGCTTATCGACAGGATTGAAAATCACGAACAGACAATCCTGATAATCCTCGACCTTCGGATAATGATCACCGATGTGTGGTGATAACCGCTCCCGCTGACAATCCTCCACTGCTAAATGATGAAAAAGAAAAAAATTCACAAGCAGGGTTTCTTCCTCCTCCTCCGACGGCGCTTCCAAATCTGCCCAAATAATAGTCTGCGCATACTCGGGCTGATTGCGCAGCATGAAGAGCTCGGGGATGGTCAATTGCCGTATTTTTCCGTTGAATGCAGCGTAGAGAGTCGTCATGGCACCAGTCTCGCTTGAGAAGAGTAAGTATTTGTGTATAAAGATGTTGCGCTGTTTTATACCACTAATCGCCTACTATTAATAAATGAAAACAAAAAAGAAATTGAGCGTACATTTCTTGGCTTTGTGGGCTAAAAACCGTAATTTTGCAAGTCTAAACAGAAAAGCAGTCGCAAAAATACATGTTTGTTCCACATATATCAACCAAAAACGACGCTCAATATACGTTCGATGCATCGCGACTCTGCCGAGAACCTGTATTCCATTCGCCGTTTTTAAGTAATTAAGGATTTTTTATGTCAGATACGATTGACCAAACGCTGCCTGAAGTAGCCGAAGCAATTGCCACCGCAGAGCAAGCACCCGCTCCATCTGCAGTAGCTGCCGCTCCTGCCGCACCTGCTCGTAAAAGAATGTCGGTACTCGATATTGCCGAAGGCAATGTTGATCTACCATTTATGGACGATAGTTCGTTCGCGTCGCTCTATGAAAAAACACTTACCAATATCAAGCAAGATGAGTTGATTCGTGGTAAAGTGGTGTCGATGACCAAAGATTCAATTTTCGTTGATATAGGTTTCAAATCATTAGGTGTCGTGCCGAGAGCCGAGTTTATTTCTGCATCCGTTCTTGAAATCGGTGAAGAAATTGACGTATTTGTAGAAACAATCGAAGACAGCACCGGCAAGCTCGTGCTTTCACGCCGCCGTGCAGACTTTATGAAGACATGGGATGATATCATGAACTTGCACAACACGCAAGCGATTGTTCCTGTGCGCATTCTCCGCCGTATCAAAGGTGGTATGGTCGTTGATTTACTTGGAATTGAAGCGTTTTTACCCGGTTCGCAAATCGACATGCGCCCTGTGCGTGACTTCGATGCATGGGTGACCAAAGTCATCGATGTACGCGTGGTAAAAATCAATCATCCGAACGAAAATGTCGTCGTCAGCCACAAAGTTCTTCTCGAAGAGCAAATCGCTGAGCAACGCGGTAAAATCCTCGATACACTTGAAAAAGGTCTTATTCTCGAAGGAACCGTTAAAGCAATCTCTGACTTCGGTATCTTCGTGGACTTGGGCGGCGTCGATGGATTGGTTCACATTACCGACCTTTCATGGGGTAGAGTTAGCCATCCGTCTGAAATCGTCTCGCTTGATAATGTGGTTAAAGTCGTGGTACTCGACTTTGATAGCGACAAGCGTCGTATCTCCCTCGGTATGAAACAGCTTACACCACATCCATGGGAAACTATCGGCGAGAAATACGAGCCGAAAGCACGCGTCCATGGTAAAGTGGTCAGCTTGACCGATTACGGTGCATTTATCGAAATCGAAAAAGGTGTCGAAGGTCTTATCCACATCAGTGAAATGTCGTGGACACAGCACATTAAGCACCCATCACAAGTCGTATCAATGGGTCAAATCGTCGAAGCAATGGTGCTCAGCATCGACAAAAACGACAAAAAGCTCGCTCTCGGTATGAAGCAGCTTGATCCTGACCCATGGCAAGATCTTCTCGTGAAATATCCTGTTAATTCCGTACATGACGGTATCGTGCGCAATCTTACGAACTTCGGTTTGTTCGTCGAGCTCGAGCCGGGCGTGGATGGACTTGTTCACATTTCTGACCTCTCTTGGACGAAGAAAATCCGCCATCCGGGCGAATTCACCAAGAAAGGCGATAATTTGAAAGTGATTGTGCTCAGCATCGATGCTGA
This sequence comes from Bacteroidota bacterium, assembly GCA_052035765.1. Taxonomy (GTDB): domain Bacteria; phylum Bacteroidota; class Ignavibacteria; order Kapaibacteriales; family UBA961; genus JADJXV01. The sequence continues at coordinate 3,119 of JBPOHH010000867.1, read as the reverse complement.
TAATCGTCGTATCGCCCTTGGTCACAAGCAAATTACCGACAATCCTTGGGAATTCTTCGCAACCAGATTCCAGGTAGGCGCAGAAACAGAAGGTAAGATTGAACGCATTATCGAAAAAGGCGTGATCGTCGAGCTTCCTGAAGGTGTCGATGGATTCGTACCGGTATCGCAATTATCCTTTGCTCCGGTGAGAAATATCGCTGAATTCTTCCATGTCGGTGATGTACTTCCACTGAGAGTAGTAGAATTCGACAAAGAATCGAAGAAAATCGTTCTCTCAGCCGTCGAAGCTCTCCGCGAAAAAGGCCAGGAAGTAATTGAAGCGTACAATGCGGTTCACCCTGTTCCTAATTCCGTGAAATACTCCGGTCAACGCCAGGATGTGGGCTCAATGCCAATCGAAGCTGCCTTCTCTATGGAAGCAGACAGCGCGCCATCAGCACTTGCGAACGCATTTGCTGCTGCCAACGAAGCATCCGAAGCTGCTGCTGAAGTAGCTGAAGCTGCACCTGCACCGGTCGCCGAAGTCGCTGCTCCTGCAGTCGAAGAAGCTCCTGCTGCCGAAGCTCCTGCTGCTGACGCTGAATAAACAGCCAAGCTCATCAAAATAAAAAGCGATGGATGAAAATCCATCGCTTTTTTTGTGCTTATTTTTGTAGTCGGGCACAGATTACTTGTCTAACTATCATCTACTCTTTCGTAGGAAATTTCCATGAATTCCCTCTTAAACTCTTTGGGCGACTATCTGCTCCCGATTGGAATAATAGCCGGTTCGATACTCATCGGCCTAATCCTTCGGGCGCTTATCGGATGGTGGCTTCGGCGTATCACTACACGCTTTCGCTGGCGTAATGCGGCGAAATTTATACCGGTTATACGTCGTCCGATTCTGTATGTAAGTGTACTTTTCGGCATCGATGTAGCCCTGCGGTCGGTGACGCTTGCTCCCAAACTCATCCCGTTTGTCGAGCCGTGCTTGTGGGCGGGATTTATTCTGATTGTCAGCCAGACCGTCGCTCGGGCGATGGTACTCATTATTCAGGTGCGGAGCGAGATTACCGCTCACACTCCATCCACGACGCTTATCCGGAAAATCACCCAATTCACCATCTACCTCATCGGTCTAATCATGATTCTCAACTCGTTTGGGGTGAATATCGCTGCCATTATCGCCGCAATGGGAATCGGCGGTCTCGCACTTGCACTCGCCTTGCAGGATACACTGTCGAATATCTTTGCCGGCGTGTATATTACACTCGCAGGACAAATACGCGTGGGACATTATATCAAAATCTCTGATGCAAAATTCGTCGAACCCGCTGAAGGATATGTCGAGGATATTAGCTGGCGAACAGCGGTGATTCGCCGCCTTGACGGCAATCTCGTCGTCTTGCCCAATAATGTACTCTCCCAGGCAACGGTCGTCAATTACTCACTCCCGGATGCACTCTGCCGCGTAAGTATTAAAGTTTCAGTGGAATTATCTGCTGAGAATCGTCGCACGCAGCAAATTCTCCATGAAATTCTCGCTGCTCAAACAAATATTTTTGCGAAGCCGGAAGTACACTTATTCGAAATTCAAGAAGCGTCAATCGATTATCTCGTTTTCTTTCTCGTGAAAAATCCCGCTCTCCAGTTTACAAAACGTGATGAAATAATGCGGGCAATTATTGAGCGGCTCGAACTCGAACAAATCACACTCAAGTCAATTGTTAATAATAATGTTACACTCCTACAACAGCTCGCATTTATGCCTAAATCCGAGCTTCCGTCGGCAGCAGAATGATGGTCCAATATAAGAGGGTATTAAACCTCCCGCCCCATCCCCCGCTCTGTGGCCGCACAATTACGTATCATTTGTTCTAATCTATCTCTACAACGGAGAAACCCATGAAATCAATCCTCCTCCTTGCCGCGCTCCTCTGCCTCGCTCCTTCGGTAGTATTTGCTCAAAAAGACTGTAGCAAAGACTCCAGCGGTCTCATCCCGCTCATCGATTTACAAGGGAAATCATGGCGGGGATATATGGGCGGTTTGTATCCCGACGGAACAAATTCACGTCCGCAAGCTCATAAAAATAAAGCACTTCAGCAAGCACAATCTATCAAGCCATTGGATGCAACCGGCGCACCTTCATCCAATGGGAAGATCGTATGGATAGGAGTCGGCGCATCAAACCCGCGAACAGAATTCCTGCGTTTTATGGAGCAAATGGAGACCTTCGCCCTCAAAAATCCATCGCTCAAGCTTATCAACACCTGCATCGGCGGGCAGGGAATTCAGAAGATGAATAGTCCGACGGACAACTATTGGAAGCAAGCTGAAAAGCAACTCGCCGACTCTTCGCTCACGAATAAACAAGTACAAGTCGCATGGGTCGAGACCGACAACACCCAAACCGCCGACACGAGTTTCCCCCGAGCCCCGCAAATGCTCGCCGATGAATTCCGCACCCTTCTCGTGACGATGAAACAGCTCTACCCGAATCTCAAAATCTGCTATCTTTCAGCCCGCGCGTACAGCGGCTATGCTTCGCCTGAGGCAGGTGCGTCGGTCGGCAAAGGGCTGCTCTTTCCGCGTGATTATCTCAATGGATGGGCAATTAAGTGGTTGATAGAGAAGCAGATTAACGGTGAGGTAGGTTATGAATATGATGGCGCGACCGCTCCCCTTCCACTCGCGACTTGGGGCACGTATAATTGGGCAGACGGTTCGGTCAAGCGCAGCGACGGACTCCAATGGCTCTGCGACCTCGACATCGGCGGCGACGGACTCCACCTGAGCGCAGCCGGTGAAATCAAGTCCGGCAAGATGATGTACGACTATTTCACGCAAGATGAAACGACGCAACCGTGGATTGTCAAGCAGTCAACGTCAGTGGAGGATGAGCCAATCAGAACATCAAGTACTGCAAGTATTTACCCCAATCCTGCGAATACTGAACTGACCATACGCATAGGCGGCAGCAGCACCGAAGCACGGATTATCAATATGCTTGGGCAAACGCTGTGGACGGGCGTAATCGACGGTGCAGTACACATCACAACAGATTCATGGTCACCGGGAATGTATATGGTGATGATGGGGTCGGAACGGGTAAGTATTTCTATTTGCAGGTA
>JBPOHH010000109.1:0-2052 GCA_052035765.1 Bacteroidota bacterium | reverse complement strand
CCAATCGCGCTCTCTATGAGAATTTTCTTTTCAGCATCGGGCATATTCGACATTACAAAGAATACTACCGGTTTCTGACCTCGGGTTTTATCCACGCAGATTGGATGCACCTTCTCTTTAACATGATTAGTTTATACTCATTTATAGGAATATGTACTGAAGTATTCGGTACTACCTCTACCCTTCTGATTTACTTTGGAAGTCTGGTTGGTGGTAATTTGGCTGCATATTTTTCAAATAAAGATGATGATAATTATCGCGCTGTCGGGGCATCAGGTGCTGTTTCCGGTATCATGTTCTCCGGAATTCTCCTCTATCCTCAAGGCAAAATCATGCTGATGCTCTTCCCTGTTCCAATGCCATCATGGGTATTTGCTATTTTTTACATTGGATATTCGATGTATGGCATGCGCTCACGTCAGGATAATATTGGACATGAAGCACATCTCGGGGGAGCAATGTCAGGTTTACTGCTTACGCTCTTTCTCCTGCCGCAACTTCTTGATGCTGAACCACTTCTGATTTCGGCACTTGTGATACCGTGTATCGGTTTTTTTGTGTGGAGTTTGATGCAAAAGAACAAATTTCAATAATAGATTGTCCTCTTCACCTCTAATACTCACACGGCAACACTCAGGAATTTCATGCAACTCTATGATGTACTTATAATTGGCGCAGGCGCAGCAGGACTGATGTGCGCCATCGAAGCCGGCAAACGCGGCAAGAGCGTCCTCGTCATCGAGCATGCCGAACAATGCGGGAAGAAAATCCTTATCTCCGGCGGTGGACGCTGTAATTTCACCAATATCGGTACCAAGCCCGAGAATTTCATTTCGAATAATCCCCACTTTTGTAAATCAGCTCTCGCCCGCTTTACACCACATGACTTCCTTGAACTCATCGACAAACACAAGATTGAGTATTACGAAAAGAAACTCGGACAGCTCTTCTGCAAGGATTCCTCCCGGCAAATTCTCCGACTTCTTCTCGATGAATGTGCAGAATATTCGGTCGAAATTAAAATTAAGTGTTCAGTGCAATCGCTTGATAAAGAAGAACATTTCACCGTTACCACTACTCACGGAACGTATCAATCGCACGCTCTCGTCGTCGCCACCGGCGGACTCTCCATCCCCAAAATGGGTGCGACAGACTTCGGCTTGCAAATCGCACGGCAATTCAAAATCCCTATCGTTCCTCCTATGCCGGCACTTGTACCACTTACCTTCAGCAAGGAAGATGCCCAAGATTTTTCGTCACTTGCCGGTCTATCGGTTGATTCTCTCGTGAGTACCAATGATTGCAGCTTTCGGGAGAATATCCTCTTTACCCATCGTGGGCTGAGCGGTCCTGCGATTCTTCAAGTGTCGTCGTATAGGAGTCCGCACCAACCCATCACGATTAACCTCTTACCGGATAGTGACATCCTCCAATCACTTGAAGCGCATACGACACCTATGGATGTGAAAAACTTCCTCGCGCTGCACCTGCCCAAGCGTCTCGCCGATGTACTCAGCGAACGCTGTGGAATAACCAAAAAAGTACATCAACTCTCAAAAAATGAACGCGAAACGCTCGCCCGCATGATCCATGAATGGGAGTTCTTTCCTGCCGGTACGGAAGGATTCGAAAAAGCAGAAGTAATGGTCGGCGGCGTGAATACCGATGCACTTTCCTCCAAAACCATGGAAGCCAAATCAGTCCAAGGTCTTTATTTTATTGGAGAAGTAGTCGATGTCACCGGCTGGCTCGGTGGGTATAATTTTCAATGGGCATGGGCTTCGGGGGCGGCTGCGGGTAGGAGTGTGTGAGGGGTGAATTTTCAGTTTGGGTAATCATGTTTGAGGATAAACCGTTCGTCAGACTGAGCTTGTCGAAGTCTCAAATACAATACCTAATTCATACATTGGCAAGTAATTGATCCCTTCGACAAGCTCAGGGTGACTGACAATAAGTTATCCATGTTTTGAATTCACAAAAAAAAAACGGGGCATTCCACAAAGGAATGCCCCGTTTTTATTGTCTATGAATTTACCGTACAACCATCAATTT
>JBPOHH010000197.1:0-10084 GCA_052035765.1 Bacteroidota bacterium | reverse complement strand
CGCGTGCCACCGCCGAGAAGCGCATTCTGAATAATATCCTACCCGAAGAAATAACGCAACGCCTGATAAACGGTGAAAATCCTATTGCCGATCATTTCGACTCCGTTAGCGTGCTCTTCATGGATATCGTCAATTTCACACCACTTGCATCACTCATCTCCGCTCAACAGCTCGTTCATTTGCTCAATGTGATATTCTCGGTGACAGATTCTGTTATCCGCGAATGCGGTTTGGAGAAAATTAAAACTATCGGAGATGCCTACATGGCTGTCGCCGGTGCGCCGGTTGCACAGGCAGATCACGCATTGCGCGCCGCACGGGCTGCGGTGACGTTACTCGATAAAATGCAGAACTTAGTAGTTACCTTCCCGGATAGTTATGGCGACCGAAGCTGGATAGCATCAATACCAGAAATTCAAGTACGCATTGGCTTACATTGCGGTTCGGCAGCGGCCGGAGTAGTAGGGGAGAACAAATTTGCCTACGATTTATGGGGTGACGCAGTCAATACCGCGAGCAGGATGGAGAGTCACGGCGAAGCGGGGAAAATACATGTGTCCGAAGAATTCAAACATGCCGCAGAGACGTTGCATGCACTGTCTTTGCATGCAGAGACGGTGCATGCACCGTCTCTACGGTTTATCCCACGCGGCGAAATGGAGATCAAAGGCAAAGGCACAATGAACACCTATTTTATGGAGAGAGCATGAAACCATTTGAAGAACTCCGGGCATTACTCACGGCGGCGGAATCCGCGATTGAAGCAGGAGGGGCGTATAATCTGGCGGAAAACAGCGTTCAGCAGGTAGTATCTGCTCTCGATGCAGGCGGTTATAGAGAACAAGATGACCGGATGCTGCGTGTCGGCGTTGCCCGTATTTTAGGTGTGGTCGCCTGGCGGAGAGGGCAGTATTCGATTGCTCTTGAGTACTTAACCGAAGCACTGCGTATTGGCGAGGAACTCGTTCATTCTGAAGAAATTGCAGCGATACTCGGGAATATCGGAAGCGTCTATCTGGCGATCTCCGATTATCCTCATGCTCTGGAGTATTACCAAAGAGCGGTGACGATGCTGGAGGGGCTTTCCAACCAAACGGGTGTAGCGCGCTGGTTAGGAAATATTGCGGTTGTCCACTGGAATCTTTCCGAATTCTCTCAGGCATTGGAATACTACGGCAGGGCATTAGCCATAGATGAAGAAATCGGCAATACCGCCGGAGTGGCTACCCATCTCGGCAATATCGGAATAGTATATTGGAGTCTCTCGGATTACTCCCGCGCCTTGAATTACTACAGCAAAGCATTGGCTCTCGATGAAAAACTCGGCAATAAAGCACGCGTGACTACCCATCTTGGCAACCTCGGCGGAGTGCATGACTCTCTCGGTGAATACGATCTCGCACTTGAGTATTATGATAAAGCGTTGGGTATTGCGCAAGCACTCGGAGACCGAGCCGCCGAGGCACGGCATCTTGGCAATATCGGACTCGTACACATGAACCTTTCGGACTATAGCCGTGCTCTGGAATTTTACGGTAAAGCCGCTGCCATTGCAGAAGAAATAGGGTACACTTCCGGACTCGCCATTCATCTCGGGAATATCGGTATTGTGCATATCAATCTCTCGAACTGCGAGCAAGCGCTCGAATACCTGAACAAAGCTTTAGCCATCGACGAAGAGCTGGGCAACAAAGAAGGTGTGGCTGCCTGGCTCGGTACTCTTGGGGTGGCTTATTCACAGCCCGACTGCCGGCACTACAATCCTTCCCAAGCAGAAGAAATTCTCCGCAATGCACTCGCTATGAACGAATCTCTCGGCACCAAACGGCAGAATGTGGAAGTGCTGAAAACCCTCTCCGATCTCTATGCTCACGAACAGCGCTGGAAAGAGTCCCGGGAAATGTATGATAAATTTCATCATCTCGAAAAAGAAGTTCTCAGCGAGGAAACATCCCATCAGGCACGTCTGATGGAACATCGCCGCAAGATTGAAGAGTCCGAACGTGACCGCCAAATCAAGCTTGTACATTTTCAGGAACAGGAAAAAATCCTCCATAATATTCTCCCTTCCCACATAGCCGAACGTATAGTCTCCGGCGAGAAAACGATTGCCGATACCCACGAGAATGTGTCGGTGTTTTTCTCGGATATTGTGGGTTTTACGAAACTATCACAACGAGTATCAGCGGTGGAATTAGTCGGCATGCTCAATGGGATTTTTACCCAATTCGACCAACTCGCCCGCAAGCATGGCTTGGAGAAAATCAAGACCATCGGCGACGCCTACATGGCAGTCTGCGGAGCACCGATACATGTTGATAATCATGCAGAACGTGCCGCAAACTTCGCGCTCGATGTAGCAGAATTAATGAATAATTATCATGCAAGTACCGGCGATAAAATAATGATTCGTATCGGCTTGCATTCGGGTAGTGTGGTCGCCGGAATTATTGGTGAGAATAAATTCGCGTATGAGATGTGGGGCGACGCGGTGAACACGGCGAGTAGGATGGAATCGCATGGAGAGCCGGGGAAAATACATGTATCGGAGGAATTTTTGAAGAAATTGTTAATGGTTAATGGTGAATGGTTAATAGATGTTGCAGACGATTTTTCCTCATTCACCATTAATCATTTACCATTAACCATTATCCCACGCGGCGAGATGGAGATTAAAGGCAAAGGCAAAATGAATACCTATTTTTTGGAGGCGATGTGACGTACGAAGAACTACAGCATCTCCTCATTCGCGCGAATCACGAAAACGCGAACGGTTCGCTCGACGAAGCGGAAAAATTTGCCAATAAATTACTCGCCAAGACGCAGGGATATATTGCACAAGGTGTTGATAGTAATAAGTTTATTGAAATGACTGTAACCGCAGAGCAGGATGTTTACCTGAATAAATTCCGGTCTCTTCGCGCTAAAGCGATATTCGCACTCGCCCAGGCTGCCATGCGCCGGGGGAATTTTGAAGATGCTCTCGGATATGCCGAGAGCGCAATTGCCATCGGTGACGCATATAGCATACCTGAAATCAAACCGAAAGCATGGAATATTTGCGGAAATGTCTATTTGCAGCTTGGATCGTATGACAAATCATTGGATTATTTTGAAAAAGCGCTCCGCCTTTTTGATGAAATGGATGATAAATATGACAGCGCAATTATTACCGGCAATATCGGTAACGTCTATCAGCGTCTCGGTGATTTTCATAAAGTAGTGGAATATCAGACAAGAGCACTTGCAATGTATCAAGAGCTGGCAAACAAACCAGGACTCGCACGCGTTATGGCGAATCTCGGGCTCGCTTACACAAATCTTGGGAATTTCGATGAGGCGCTTGAATGTCTGCACAAAGCACTCGCCTACAATATCGAATTGAATTCAAAACCCGGCATTGCAAGCGTCACCGGGAGTATCGGGAATGTCTATTTGCATCTTGGCTCCTATGACAAAGCTATCGAACAATTCACAACCGCGCTCGGCATGTACCGGGAATCAGGCGAAAAGCCGGGAATTGCAAGGATGATGACGAATTTGGGGCTAGTCTATACCCATCTTGGCAGTTATGACAAGGCATTAGCGTTTTTTCAGGAAGCTCTGCAACTTCATGAATCACGCAAAGCCCAAACAGAATACGCCCTCGTTATCGGTAATATCGGCAGCGTCTATGCTTCGCTCGGTACATATACTACTGCTTTAGAATACTTCCATCAGGCGCTTTTGCTGCACCGGCAATTAGGCGAGCAATCAAGAGTTGCCAATATGATGGGGAATATCGGGATGGTATTTTCAAAGCTTGGAAATAATGACCAAGCGATGGATTATTTCCGGAAAACGCTGGATATTCACCAATCACTCGGCGAAAAATTAGGCGTTGCAACTATTACCGCGAGTATTGGTACCGTGTGTCAGAATTGTGGTAAGTACGATAAGGCATTGGAATATTACCAAACTGCACTTGAAGAGTTTAGCGCGCTCGGCGAAAAATCCGGCACAGCCGGCGTTTTGGGGAGTATTGGCGGAGTCTATGCCGATGCTGAGTACGAGGGATATAATGCCACCATTGCCGAAGAAATGCTGCTGAATGCGATTAGCGTAAGCAATGAAATCGGGGCGAAGGCGATGCTGGTAGAACATCACAAAACGCTCGCTGAATTCTACAAACACGAGCATCGTTGGCAGGATTTTGCGGTTCACTTCACCAAATTTTATGAAGTCGAAAAAGAAGTGCTCAGCGATAGTATCAAGAAAACTGCCGAGAATTATGACCGCGAAAGGCGTGAAGCCGAACGCGAAAAAGTAGTAAGTATAGCCCGGGCAAGGGCTCAGGCAACCGATGATATTCTTGCAAATATGCTCCCGTCCACCATCGTGGAACGTCTCATACAAGGCGAGAAGAAAATCGCCGATTCTCATGAAGAAGTGAGTGTACTATTTGTCGATATTGTTGGCTTTACAGAATTAACCCTCTCCATCTCCGCCGCTGAACTCATCGACCTGCTTGACGTAGTCTTTACACGATTTGATACAATTTGCAAGGCGAATGGCCTTGAGAAAATCAAGACCATCGGCGACGCTTATATGGCAGTGTGTGGAGCGCCGATTTCCTGCGGTGATCATGCTTATCGCACTGCAAGAGCTGCACTGGACATGCTCGAAGACCGCTCGCTCGTAGAGTATTTTCCGAAGGGAATTAACCTCAATTTTCGCATCGGACTGCACACAGGATCCGTCGTGGCGGGAATTATCGGGCAGAATAAATATTCGTACGATTTATGGGGCGATGCGGTGAATACGGCAAGCAGAATGGAATCGCACGGCGAGCCGGGGAAAATCCACGTGAGCGAAGAATTCAAACATGCCGTAGAGACGTTGCATGCAACGTCTTTGCATGCAGAGACGTTGCAAGCAACGTCTCTACAGTTTATCCGACGCGGGGAGATGGAGATCAAAGGCAAGGGCACAATGAACACCTATTTTCTGGAGAAAACATGACACAGAATGAGATACAAATTCAACTTGATAGAACATCCGCCATGCTCGAAGAAGCGCGCGGTCTGTTTGAAAAATCGTCGTTTGACGACGCCGAACGCCTGGCGCTCGAGGTCGTAGAACTTCTCGAACCTATGATAGAGCGAGAAGATCTCGGGGACGAGAGTGATACAACATCCCTGAAATTTACGGGTATCTCAAATCTTGCGCACGCATACAACCGCCTCAATGTAATTTCAATAAATATAGGAGCTTATCCACGTGCCTTGCAACAGGCGGAGCGTTCATTGGCCTACAGTGAGCGCGTGGGAAACAGTGTGCGGATAGCCCTGCTGCTCGGAAATATCGGTATCGTCTATCTGCGGCTCGGCGATTGTGAAAAAGCTCTGGACTATTACCATAAAGCATTGCCCATATTGGAAGAACTGGGTAATCAAAAAGGTATGGCAGGAATGATTCTGAATATCGGTATCGTCTATGAAGAGATGAAACATCATGAAAAAGCACTGGACTACTACAGACAGGCACTTGCTGTTTATGAGGAAATCGGCGAGCCGGCAGGAGCCGCTACCGCTCTGTCGAATATAGGGAAACTCTATGGTACAATGGGAGAGAATTCTTCAATGATGGAGTATTTCCTGCGGGCGCTCGAACTGTTTGAACGTATCGGAGAAAAATTCGGAATATCGTTTGTTACCGGGAATATAGGCGCTCTTTATGCCGAGCGGGGGAAAGAACAGTATAATCCCGAAAAAGCCGAAGAATATCAATTAAAAGCATTGCAGATTACGGAAGAGATGGGTGCGAAGCAACTCCTCTCCGTGCGGCATAGAGCGCTGGCTGATTTTTATGAACAAGAAAAACAATGGGAAAAATTCGCTGTACATTTCAAGAAATTCCACGATGTGATGATGGAGATTGCGAGTGAAGAGTCAAAAAAGCAAATACTGCAATTCGAACACCGGCAGGAAGTAGCGCTCTTGCAGCGTGAACAGGAAGTGACCGATATGTTGCTCCATAAGTTCCTTCCGTCACCGATTGTCGCCGAAATCAAGCAAAAAGGTGATCAGTTATTAGTCGAGCGTTATGACTCCGTTTCTATCCTCTTCGCCGATTTAGTAGGATTTACCAAACTGTCGCTGAAAATACCGCCATCGGTGATGGTCGAAATGCTCAACCATGTGTTTACGCATTTCGACACCATCATAAAAAATCATGGCGGACATCGCTTACGCACCATCGGGGACGGGTATTTCGCTGTTTTGGGAGTTCCCGACCGGCATGCAGACCACGCACTTCGCTTAGCACATGCGGCGCTCGAATTGCAGGCAGGTCTTGTGCTGCCGGAGAGAATCCAACAGCAATTGCCGGAAGGCACCATGATCAAGGTTCGTATAGGACTTAATTGCGGCGAAGTAGTAGCCGGCATGATCGGCGGTCTCGAGAAATGGCAGTATGATGTCTATGGTGATGCTGTCAACACGGCGAGCCGTATGGAATCCCACGGGGAAGCTGGGAAAATCCATTGCACCGAAGAATTCAAACATGCCGTAGAGACGTTGCATGCAACGTCTCTACAGTTGCATGCACCGTCTCTACAGTTGCATGCACCGTCTCTACAGTTTATCCGGCGTGGGGAGATGGAGATTAAGGGTAAGGGAATGATGCGCACCTACTTTTTAGAACAATCAACATAATCAGCACTCGCATGACGAACCAACAACTAAAAGATCAACTACAACAAGCAAAAGATGAATATAACAAGGGTAATTTCATTGCAGCTGAACAACTTGCAAGTGACGTCCTCAATCTACTCGACAAATTAAGCGATGATGCCGTTGTAAGCGATTACGACCCTGTAATGCGCGCTAACGCCCTCTACATTATCGCTGAAGTGATGAGAAGACGGGGCAATTTTGACGCCGCGCTCGAGCAAGCACATCGAGTCCTTGCTCTGGCTGAAAAGGGGAACTTACTCAATGCTAAAACTAAAGCGTGGAATAGTATCGGACTCGTCTATCAAGCTCTTGGATCCTACGATAAGGCGTTGGAATTCTACAATAATGCTCTTGCTATTCACTATGAACTCGGAGAAAAATCGGGAATTGCGGGATTTATTGGAAGTATCGGAAACATCTATTTCTTTCTTGGATCCTACGATAAGGCGTTGGAATTCTACAATAATGCGCTCGATATTCACTATGAACTAGGAGAAAGATCGGGAATTGCTACAGTTACTGGAAATATCGGTAGCGTCTATGCTTCTCTTAGAGCGTACGATAAGGCGTTGGAATTCTACAATAATGCGCTTTCAATTCACTCTGAATTCGGAGAAAAATCGCTCATTGCTTCAAATACTGGAAATATCGGAAACGTATATAATGCTCTTGGATTCTACGATAAGGCGTTGGAATTTTTCAATAATGCGCTCGCTATTCACTATGAACTCGGGGAAAAATCAGCAATTGCTAGAGTTACTGGAAATATCGGAATCGTCTATAATAATCTTGGATCGTACGATAAAGCGTTGGAATTCTACAATAATGCTCTCGCTATTCACGATGAACTCGGAGAAAAATCATCTGTTGCACTCGTTACCGGAAATATCGGTAGCGTTTATGCTGATTCAAAATTTGACGGCTATGATTGTGATAAAGCTGAAGAGTTCTTGAACAAAGCTATTGCGATAAGCTCTGATATGGGTGCTCAATCTCATTTAGTTGAATTGCATAAATCACTTGCTGATCTCTATGAAAATGAAAAAAGGTGGGAGGATGCACATATCCATTTCAAAAAATACATCGAAATTGAAAAAGAAGTGAATGTCGAAGAAGTTAAAAAGCAGGATGCTATTCGGCAGCAATTAAAAGATATAGAACTTGCCAAAGCCGCTGCCGCCGCTAAGCTCAGTGCCACCACTACCTTACTCCACCGTGTTCTGCCGGAAAGTATCGCCACCCGCATGATTGCCGGTGAGGAAGAAATCGCCGATTATTTCCCCAGTGTTTCCATCCTCTTTGCCGATATCGCAGGATTTACACCGATCGCTGCCGGTATGCCTGCCTCCATGGTCGTGCGATTCCTCAACTTTGTCTTCGGTCGATTCGATGCTATTATGAAGAAGTATGGTTGTGAGAAAATTAAAACCATCGGCGATGGCTATATGGCCGTTGCCGGCGCGCCAATTCCCTGCGACGACCACGCCGAGCGTATGGCATTAGCTGCTCTTGAGATGCAAGAAGATATCCAACTTCCTGAAGAATTTAAAGAGTACTTGCCCGATGGAGTTGACTTTGGGATTCGCGTTGGCTTACACACAGGTTCGGTGGTGGGAGGAGTGATAGGGGATGAACGCTTTGTCTATGATATTTATTCAGATAGCGTGAATACCGCGGCGAGGATGGAATCGCACGGTGAAGCGGATAAGATTCATGTCAGCGAGGAATTCAAGCAAGCATTCCTTGGGGCAGACCACCAGGAGCAGCCCCATGAGTCCCCAACGTCCCCAACGTCCCCTAAGTCCCTCCACTTCCAAGAACGCGGCGAAATGGAGATCAAAGGCAAAGGCATCATGAAAACATACTTTTTGGAGAAGGCATGAATATTGAATCACTCAAAGCCCTGCTTGACAAAGCAGAAGGACACAACAAAAAAGGCAATTTCGATGAAGCAGAACACGATGCCAAACAGGTGCTGCATGACGTAGAATCCTTCCTCAGCGGTGCAGATGCTCTGTCGGAAGAGACGATAGATAGCATTCAAGGGCTGCACTGCATTGCACTCATTACACTCTGCAGAACAAACTTTTTCCGTGGTGATACTGATACTGCGCTTACCCTCGCCCGTACTGCTCTTGCTATTGCCGAAGAACGTAATTTACTTGCCCTGAAAGCCAGAGCGCTGAACGCCATTGGGTCTGTGTTTCAAATGCAGTCGGACAATACCAATGCGCTCGAGTATTTGCATAAGGCACTTGCGATGAATGAAGAACTCGGCGATGAGGAAGAACGGTCAAGAAATCTATCCAATATCGGGAGTGTCTATTTTCAGCTATCGGACTACACCAAAGCATTAGAGTATTACCATGCTTCGATGGCGATTGACGAAAAACTCGGCAGTAAAGAGGGCGTTGCATACATGCTTGGCAATATCGCGATGGTGTATTACAATCTTTCGGACCATGCCAAAGCACTGGAATATCACCAAAAAGCGCTTGAAATCTATGAAGAACTCGGCAATAAATTTGGCACAGCAGGCAATCTCCATAACATTGGGTCGGTGTACGATGAGCTTGGCTTCAAGAGTGAGGCATTAGAATATTTCCATAAAGCGATGGAGATTAATGAGGAAACCGGTAACAAAGGATGGCTTGCAATTAATCTCGCCGGTATAGCAGGGGCTTCGGACTTCACCACAGCGATGAAGTATCTGCATCAATCGCTGGTAATTTCTGAAGAGCTGGGTATGAAAGGTCTCACGACAAGCAATCTTACGAATATCGGTTGGCGTATGTACCTCAATCATTCGGACTATTCCCAAGTGTTGGAGTATATAGAGAGGGCTCTGACTCTCTCTGAAGAAATCGGCAGCATCGGAAGTATTGCCCGCAATCTCAGCAATATCGGAATGGTGTATGCAACCCGGGAGTTCGACGGGTACAACCCTGTTCGGGCGGAAGAATACCTTCTCAAGTCACTCGCCTTGAGCCGCGAAATAGGGAGTAAAAAAGTAGAATACGAGGCGAATCAGTACCTGGCGGAGCTCTACAAGCATGAAAAGCGATGGGAGGAGGCGTATATAAATTTAGAACAATCAATTGCCTTAGAAAAAGAAATCCTGAGCGACGAAGCCAAGAATAAAGCGGGCTTCTTGGAGCAGCGCCGTCAAGCGGAAGAGCGGGAAAAACAAATCGCCATCGCGAAAGCTGCAGCCGATGCAAAACACCAAGCCACCGAACACCTCCTTCACAACGTGCTCCCACCAAGTATCGCCGATAAAATGCTCGACGGCACCAAACTTATCGCAGAAAAAATCCCGAGCGTTTCCGTGCTTTTTGCCGATATCGTTAATTTTACAGAACTCTCGC
>JBPOHH010000608.1:0-4320 GCA_052035765.1 Bacteroidota bacterium | reverse complement strand
GTACTCCCGCTCACGGAAGGCACGACCGGCGTACAGTTAAAAGTGCCGCTGATCTTGCAGCAATCCAAAAATCTGATCACGACGACCTATCCGAAGCGAAGCTTTGAGGCGACTATACGATTCAACGCAACGGTGGTAGAACCGGTACTGCCCTACAAGCGCGTGGGTGATGTCGGCACAATTACCATCAGCGGCACGACCGGCGACAGCGCAGGAATACTCGCGGAAATAGATTTTATTCCGAAACTCGGTAATTCTGACAAAACTTCCCTCGAAATCATCTCCTTTGTCTGGAAAGATGCGCCGAAGATGAAGACCATTACCAAAAACGGCGAAGTGCGCATTCTGAATGTGTGCCGTGAAGGTGACTCCATCCGGCTCGTCCGTACCGTCGCGGCGACCATGCTCACTGCCTATCCGAATCCTGCCGCCGACCATGTTACGGTCGATTATACCCTCGGCGAATATGGCACGACATCTATCGAACTGATTGATATGCAAGGAAAAACAGTGACGACCCTGCTTTCGGGAACGTCAAAGTCGGGAAATTTCAGCAATCGACTTGAGCTGATGTATATCCCGAATGGATCATATTTCCTGCGCATGCGCACACCGAATGAAGTATTCACGACGCAAATCACGATTCAGAAATAACATCCTCCAATCCCTAAAAAACGTATGAAAATAGTACTGTATATAGTGTTGTGTGTGCTCGTTATTGCTGAATCACATGCTCAGTCGGAGAATACCATTCATCCCGAGGGTACTATCCTCCGCTGGAGAATTGGCGTGACCGGTGGACTGAGTGCGAATCAATTTACGGCGAATTTCAAGGGGCTCCCGAATGTGCCAAGTTGTTGCCCTACGTATAGTTCGGGTAGTGGTAATGGTCTCATGGCCGGTGTAATGGCTGCACTGCCGATTGCAGATAAGCTTGAGCTTGGGCTGCGACTTGGGTATCAGAATATCGGCGGAACATTACTGGCGACAGAAAGCGAGACAGTGGATAATGGACAGATGGTGAGCGGAGTATTTGAGCATACGATTACGACATCGATGGGATTGCTTGGGCTGGAGCCAACGGTGGAATATCACCTCATGAAAGGGCTGACGATGCGCGGCGGAATACTTGCCGGTATTCCATTGGGCGGAAACTTCACCCAACAAGAGAGAATTATCGCGCCGCAAACGCTCGTTTATACCGAAAACGGACAGAAGAACAGGTTGAATTATTCCGGTACTCTTCCCGACGCATCGACGCTTCTTGCGGCGCTCACGTTCGGCGTGAGCTACGCACTCCCGATGAATACCAACGAATCGTTGCACCTTGTGCCCGAGGCAAGCGTGGCTCTCGGACTCACCGATGTGATGACAAGCCGCACATGGAAGGCGCACGGATTACGTTTTGGCGTGGGAGTGCGGTATTCGTTTATCGATTTGGTGGCGCCGACCCTACCCGAACCCGAAACAATCGACGAACCGAGCCCGACGATAATAGCAGATATACCGGCGCGGAAGAAGTTTGAGTTTGAGGGGGCTGTTCGTCGGGCGGTAATCGACAGCGTAGGCACGCAGCTTAGTATTCCGCTCGAAGTCAAAAATTTGGTTTCCTCCAACATGTATGCCCTGATGAATTACATTTTCTTCGACTCATCATCGAGCGAATTTCCGGCGCGGTATCAACGTATTCTGAATGCTGATGTACAAGCATTTACGCCCAAACTACTCGACGGAAAATCCACGTTACAGATTTATTATCATATACTTAACATTCTCGGCTGGCGGATGAAGGTCGAATTGCCGTCGAGTACAATTAAGGTTATCGGGTGCAATGCAAATGTAGGGAATGAGCAAGGTAACCTCACACTTTCGCGTGCAAGAGCCGAGAAAGTAAAGCAGTATTTGGTCGATATCTGGGGAATTAGCCCCGAGAGAATTTCAATTCAATCAAGGAATTTACCGGAAGTGCCGTCGAACTCATCCAAAGAGGATGGAATCGCCGAGAATCGCCGGGTTGAGATTATTCCGAATCAGATTGAAATGCTTGAACCGCTTATATTTAGCGATACTACTCAAACGATGCCTGCCTCTGCTGTTCGAATTTCATCAGTCGTACTTTCTGATGAAGGTGTGCGTTCATGGGCAGCCGAAACCAAACAAAACGGTCGGATTCTCGGCACCATTTCCGGCAAGGGAGATATACCGAAAATAATTGAGTGTCCGTTTGCTTCGTTTCCGCAGGGATTGCCCAAAGGTAATGCACCGATTGATGTGGAAGTAACCGTGACGGACAATGATGCAGAGACGATTACCAAGTCTGCCGAACCCATCGCCGTCACGCAGATATTCCAACAAAAAATGAGAATTGAGAAATTCAATCTCATCGTCTTCGGCTTTAATGTAAGCGCAATATCACCAATGAATTCCCTTATTCTCGGGCTGATCAAAAAGCAAATCAAGCCATCGTCGCTCGTGCATATCACCGGTCATACCGATCGAATGGGGAATTCAGACTATAATCAACGATTATCAAAACGCCGCGCCGCCGAAATTGCCCGAATGCTGAACGTCAACGAAACAAATGCAAGTGGTGTAGGAGGCGATATGAGCTTGTTTGACAATGACTTACCCGAAGGCAGGTTCTACAGCCGCACCGTGCGTATCGTCGTCGAAACGCCGCTTGAATGAGTGGTGCTCGGGCTGGTGTTGCGGAGATAGATGTTGTGCTCGTAGCGGCGAATCGCATTCGCGCCCATCGCGCTAGGTCCTCGGTCGAATCGCATTCGCCCCTTCAATGGAATACGTTGACTGAATCACATAAATTGCCCGAGAACCAAATTCTTATTAATTTAGTAGTATGATTTTTATACTATTAAGAGAAAAGAATGCGCCAATTTTTACCGTTTTCACTTCTTGTCTTTTGCTTCATACTCTTCTTGGCGCCCGCTCGCGCGCAGCTGTTTCCCGCCTATGGAGCGTTTGGTAATTACAATCTGAACATGTATCAGGCCGATTTTCGGAGTTTTCCGGGAGTTCCATCGTGCTGTCCGCAGTATGAGAACGGCAAAGGCAGTGGATTTACTGCCGGACTCCTCTACGAGCTGCCCCTTGCCGATCAGTTTCGCCTCGCGCTTCGTGCCGGATATGCTACCCGCAATGGCACGTTGAAACGCAGCGAGACGACAATTGTCGCCGGGAATCTTCCCGGGATATTCGAACACCAAGTCGATGCTACACTAGCAGATATAGGAATTGAGCCGCTCGTGGGGTACAACCCGCTGAGTTCGCTCTGGGTTAATTTCGGCGGCCGACTCGCCTATGTCTCCACCAACACCTTCTCCCAAAAAGAAACGCTGCTGAGTCCGTCAACGGGTGTATTTCCCAATGGCGCCACCGTGCGTAATGAATTTATAGATCAACCAATACCCGAGAGCGCTGCTTTATTCGCGGCGTTGATGGGCGGCATCAGCTACGATGTACCGCTCAATTCCCGCAAGTCCCTCCTGCTTGCTCCGGAAATTCTCTTTTCCTTTGGTCTTACGCCCGTCGTGTCGGGTTTGAAATGGAATTCTCATTCCCTGCGTTTCGGGCTTGCGCTCAAATATTCTCCCAAACATGAACCCACCAAACGCTTCGAGAAAATTCAAAAGATAGATACGTTGAAAAAGGATGCTCCCGTAGCGGCCATCACGGTCGTGCCGGGGAAAGAGAGAAGTACGATCTTCACCCAAGAGCTTGATGATGAAATCATTACCACCGAAACACTCCAAAGAACGGATACGATGTTCGTACCCCTGCCGGTAAAAAAGAAAGACATTCTCACAGCAAGCGTTGCCGCGACAGGCGTGAACGCCAAGGGCGATGAAATTCCAACCGTGAAAATAGAGGTCGAGGAATTTTCATCGACGCAGATGACTACGCTGCTCAATTATGTATTTTTTGATGCAAATAGTTCGGTAATTCCCAAAAGATATAAGCAATTGGATGCTCGTGAAGCAGTGCAATTCCGAGAAGATACCATCAACGACAAAAACCCGCTCTCGACCTACTATCAAATCCTGAATATCCTCGGAAAACGGATGCAGCAGAACCCCGGCGCCACGGTCACGCTCGTCGGTTGTAATGCAGATGTTGGAGCGGAAAAGGGCAATCTCGGACTCTCGAAACAGCGGGCAGAGGCGATAAAAGAATATGTAACCAAGCGGTGGAATGTGCCGGCGTCGAGTATTAAAATTGAAAGCCGGAATCAACCCGATAAAGCAGCACTATCGCAGACGGAGGAAGGATATCAGGAAAATAGAAGGGTGGAAATTAGTTCTA
>JBPOHH010000487.1:0-2279 GCA_052035765.1 Bacteroidota bacterium | reverse complement strand
GATCATATCGTACACGACTGTGCTATTCAACACTTGCATGTAGTTTTCGCGCTCGACCGTGGCGGACTCGTCGGTGCTGACGGACCGACGCACCATGGAGTTCTTGACTTTGCATATCTCAGAATTATCCAGGGAATGATTGTCATGGCGCCGAAAGACGAACAGGAGTTACGCGATATGCTGTACTCCTCTATCCATGACTACACTTCGGCACCGGTCGCTATCCGCTACCCACGAGGCAACGCCGTCGGAGTACCAACCGGTCCGATGAAATCCCTTCCTCTCGGCAAAGGCGAAATCGTTCGCCCCGGACTCGATGTCTGCATCATTGCCATCGGCAAAATGGTAAGCGAAGCGCTGAAAGCGGCTGAATTACTGGCACTGGACGGCATCAGCACGGAAGTTGTTAATGCGAGATTTGTCAAGCCATTAGACACAGAACTCCTGAGCGATCTTTCACTGCGATTCGACAAAATCATTACCGTCGAAGATGGTCAAATTCAAGGCGGCTTCGGTAGTGCGGTGCTTGAGTATATTACTACTCTTCCCCTCTTTCCTGACGTATTGCTCCACGGCATACCCGATGTGTTTGTCGAACACGGCACCCAAGAAGAACTCTTCCATGACCTACTCCTCGATGGCGAAGGTATCGCCACCGTTGTCAAAGAATTTATTGGTTTTCCTGAAGTCGTGGTTGTTGATTAACAGCAGCCACGGCTTTGTTTTACAGTAATTTACGTCCCCTTTTAGCTTACTACTCTCTTCCCGCTTATACGATACATTTTACGTAATTGTCTTCTGCACAGGATTCATAGGTGAATCCTGCACGCACTTCGCGTCATCCACATACTAACCCAACCTGCTTCTGTACCTACTATTTACGCTTTTGTTAAATATTAGCCGGTACATACTCGATGAAACGTCTCCTCGATGTGGCGCTCTCCCTTGTGGCGCTTGTTCTGTTCTTTATACCTTCTGTCATTATAGCTCTTGTTTTAGTATTCAAAGAAAAACATCCTATTTTCTTCCGCCAGCCGCGTGTTGGCAAGAATAAAAAGGTCTTTGAGATACTCAAATTCCAAACAATGGCCGATGGAATCCCAACTCCCACCGGCACTCTTCTCCGTGCAACCGGTATCGATGAAATTCCCCAATTTATCAATGTCTTACGTGGCGATATGAGCATCGTCGGACCTCGCGCCCTCACGTCGAATGACATACTTCGGCTGGGCTGGGATGATGATTTTCACGCCCGACGTTGGTATTCCAAACCCGGTATCACCGGCCTTGCTCAACTCTACGGCGGACAGCACCGAAAAACGTCCTGGTTCTGGGATAATTACTACCTCCACCACCACTCCCACCTGCTCGATCTCGGCATCATAGCCGCTTCCTTTCTGATGAATCTCCTTGGTAAAACACGTGTTCGAAGAATTATTTTTCAAAAAAACTATCTGAGGTAATATGAAAGTAAAGATGATTTTGCCCGCACTCGCGGAAGCGGAAAGTCCATTCTGGCGTCCCATTAAATACTCGCTTTTCCCTCCGCTCGGGCTTGCAACCCTTGCCGCCTATCTTTCTCCTGATGATGAAATTGACCTTCAGGATCAGCATGTCGAGGTGCTGAATCTCGACGACAATCCTGACCTTGTGATCATCCAAGTCTATATCACCAATGCCTATAGAGCATACTCAATTGCCGATGCTTATCGTAAAAAAGGCGCTTATGTCATCCTCGGCGGACTCCACGTCACTTCTCTCCCAGGCGAAGCAGCAGCGCACGCCGATACCATTTTCCTCGGTCCGGGCGAAGATACTTTCCCTCAGTTTCTCAAGGATTTTAAGAATAAATCGCCACAAAAAGTATATTCCTCATCCGTACGAACACTCGACCATATTCCGCCAATCCGTCGGGATTTGATCAAACGTAACCGGTATCTCGTTCCGAATTCAATCGTCGTCACCCGCGGATGCCCGCACCATTGCAATTTTTGCTACAAAGATGCTTTTTATGAGGGCGGACGTTCATTCTATACGCAGGCCGTTGATGATGCACTCGCTGAAATCGAACGTTTACCCGGCAAACATCTCTATTTTCTCGATGACCATCTCCTTGGGAATACTCGATTTGCAACGAATCTCTTTGATGGAATGAAAGGTATGAATCGCGTGTTTCAAGGCGCAGCGACAATTGATTCTATTCTCAGAGGCACGCTCATTGAAAAGGCAGCTGAGGCCGGACTGCGTAGTCTATTCGTCGGATTCGAGACCTTCTCGCC
>JBPOHH010000376.1:0-9630 GCA_052035765.1 Bacteroidota bacterium | reverse complement strand
CGACTCACCGACTAAATCACTTACACCTCGCCTTGATATTCTGGAATGCACCTGCGAAGCCGAGTTCCCCGGCTTTGGACCAGTCTGCGCAGGCACCTTTTTTATCTCCGCTTTTGAATTTTGCTATACCTCGGCCATTGTATGCTTCGGCGTATTTGGGTTCGAGTTGGAGCACTTTGGTGTAGTCCTCGATCGCGCCGCGTTCGTCTTTGAGTTGGTCGCGCGCATAGCCGCGGCTGTAGTATGCTTCGACACTTTTGGGATTGAGTGCGATGGCTTTATTGTAGTCCTCGATGGCGCTTTTGAAGTTTCCTAAGACGGCTTTACTCACGCCGCGGTTGTTGTAGGATGCCACATCTTTGGGGTCGTATTTAAGTGCCATGGTATAGTCTTCGATGGCACCTTTATAGTCTTCGAGGCGTGCTTTGACCACGCCGCGATTATAATAGACGACGGCCGATTTGGGGTCGAGTTTCAGGGATTTGTTATAATCTTCGAGCGCGCCGCGGTAGTCTCTCGCATTGTATTTACCGAAGCCGGAAGTGAAATAATCCTTCGCATTTTGGGCGATGGTAATTGATTGATGAGTAAGGAGTACGGTAATTAGAATGAGGATGTGTTTCATAGGATATTACGTATTGGGATTGTACAACAAAGCAGTCATTACTTGCAGTATTTTTGGAAGAGATTCTTTGCTTTTGCGAAGCCTAATTCATCGGCTTTTTTCCAATCGGCGCAGGCAAGTACTGCGTCACCTAGGGAAAACCGGGATTTCCCTCGTTCGTAGTATGCAACCTGATAGAGGGGTTGTAATTCTATTGCTTTTTCATAATCACGAATTGCATCTTGATGACGGTCGAGTTTTGCCTGACAAAGGCCTCGGTTAAAATAAATACCCGATTCAATTGGTTGGAGAACAATTGCTGTGGAATAATCCTGAATTGCGCTACTATAATTGTTTAGAGAGAAATAGACATCACCTCTATTAATATACGCTTCGGACATTTTCGGACAAAGTGTAATTGCGCGGGTATAATCCTGAATTGCTCCACTGTAATCTTGTAAATCATAGCTGGCATTTCCTCGGCTATAGTAGTATTCACACTGCAATGAGTCTAATTCAATAGCTTTTGAAAAATCATCATGGGCTCCTCTGTAATCTTGCAAGTCTGTTTTTACATTGCCTCTATTGCTGAATACGCTAGGGAGTTCAGGACCATAATTTATCGTATTTGTATAATCTTGAAGAGCACCATGGTGATCTTTAAGTGTATGTTTAATAAGGGCTCTGTTGTTGTACGCCATGTAAGAAACGGGGTTGCATTCAATCGCTTTGGAATAATCCTCAATTGCCCCTTGATAGTCCAAAAGTTCGGCCTTTGAGAGCCCTCGCAATATATAAGCATTAAAATAGCAGGAATCTAGTTCTATCGCTTTTGTATAATCCTTCATTGCTTCGTTGTAGTTCTTAAGGTCTGCCTTCGCTAGACCTCTATTCGAATATGAAAATGGATTCTCGGGTTCCAGCTCTATCGCTTTCGTATATGCCTCAATAGCGCCGTGATGATCTTGACGGTTTGACCGCACAATTCCTGAGTCGATGTAGCTTTTAGCTGTTTGCCCATACGACGATTGTATGAAGGTAACCAACTGAAATATAAGCAGTAGTGAGCGCAGCAGTGGTATGTTCTTCATACGGAATTCAAGAATTAATTACGAAAAAAAAAGAAAACTCGTTCTGCGAATTTAACGATATTTTATCAGGCGGAAGGAATATTCGCCTTCGAGGTGAGCCACGCTGCCGGCTCATACTTACTCACGGAGCTTTTGCTCGCTGTAGTTTTTGACTGCCTGCTTGATGGTATAGTCAAGCGACTCGGACTCAGACAAGCCGATGCGCTGGCGCACTCTGTAGCGTTGGGTATGTACCGATTGCACGGATATGCCGGTCATGGTAGCAATTTCTTTGGTAGAATGTCCAATTGCAATATACTTACACAGATCGCGCTGCACACGGGAGAGGAGAGGAAAGGCTGCTTCAAGAGCTTCATCGAGTAGCTTGTTTGTTTTGGTAGCATTGGTAACCGTATTTTCGGACGTGCGGAGTACCGATTGCAGGACTTGTACCACCTCTTCGGCGTGTTCGCTTGATGACTTCATTGTGCGGAGAGTAGTGCGAATTTCTTTGAGTGCCTGCTCACGATGCACGAGCGCGGTGGTAAGCTGTCCTATTTCTTCCTCAAGCTCATAGCGGCGGAGTCGCTCGGTCTGCGCTAATCGGAGCGCTTCTTTTTCTTCGAGCACGAGCAGCATATTCTTGCTTCGTTGATCGGATTCTGTGTTAAATGCCTGCTCTTTCAGGCGGTGAAATTCCTTAAAATGTGAATAAGCGGTGCTGATATCCTGCTGCATCTCGGCAATGGTCGCAAGCTGTTGGTGAGCCGTGTATTGTTTTTCCACGTCATTGCTTTGCAGGCCAATTTCGAGTGTGCGTCCGGCGAACTCGGCAGCCCTGTCGAATTGCCGGGCTCCGATATTGGCATCAGCAGCTATGATGAATGTCTCGGCAATCAGATGTGGTAAATAATTCTTGTCGTCGGCGATCAGTAATGGGAATGTGAGGTACGAAAGCGCTTGAGCCCAGTCTTGCTTCATAACGGAAATTTGGGCTAATTGACGGAGTATCAAGGCTTTTTGCCAGTCAAGATTATTCGGTTGCTTGTATTCTTCGATTGCTTTCAAGGTGCTGTGAAACAATTCAAGCGCCTGCTCCAATTCTCCACCCGCCACCATAATTGTACCGATTCTCCCGCAGACTATTACATATTCCGTAAACGGTTGATAGAGTTTGAATGCTTCTATTGCCTGTAGTCCGAGTTCGATAGCTTTCGGAAATTGATCTATTTTGCTGTAAGTTACCGATGTGAGTAATTTGGTCTGTCCAATCAAGAACGGAGAATTCAGAGCTTTGGCAATCGTCGAAGCAATGATCAGGTGTTGTAATGCGCTATGATAGATGCCAAGTGTACCATACGAACGTGCAAGCAGGAGGTGAATATGAACGCAGACATCATCATCTTCAATACGGGCAGCGTACGCCGCCGCCTGAATGCCCATCTTCACCGCATCACGAATGTCGCCGAGAATTCCATTACAATTAGCAATATTAAAAAGAGTTACTGCTTTTGGCATTAGGTATTCTTTGGGAATATTGTGCGGCGAATCGTCGATGGTATTTTCGGTAATAATTGTATCCAATACCCTGAGCGCCTGCTGATAATACCCGAGAGCTTGGTTGAAATTATTATTGACTTCACCAAGGTGACCTAAATTATTCAGCACCTGAAGCTCACCCTCCTGTTCACCCGTTTCGCGGGCAAGTTCGAGTGCTTTAGTGCTAATTTCGACCAAAAAATCATGGGGCACATCCCTTCTGCGCAGCGCATGGGGGAAATCTATATACAGCCGCAGAAGCCCGGATTTATGGTTGATATGCTTCAAAAGTGCCTCAGCATGATAACAATTCCGAACAGCAATTTCATCACTTGGTGAGAGATGGTGGAGTCTCGCCTCATCACATAATGCTCTCGATAAACGGAGGATGACGTCTTTTTCTCTCGTGTGTACTTTGGGTAGCTTGCCTTGCAAGGCAGTCTCGTATAATTCCGCAGCAGTCGCATACTCAAGCATCGAACAGCACCGCGTCTCCCAATACTCTCTCGCTTCGACAGCAATGGGCAGGAGTACATTTTCCTCGCCACCCATTACCCTGCAAAGATGTTCGAAGATATACTCAGGACGTTTATTGCGGTCAAGCGACTCTACCGTCTCTATAAATACATGAGAATCAATGGGAATAGTAAGCTTTGACATACGAGTAAAAGTAGATGTGTGTATAATCGGATATTGTGATGTACGTATTCTCTACCCTATGAATACTTGGCTCTGTTGCTTTGAATAGTGTGTCGTTCTGTTGTTTTTAGTAATTGATTGACTATACTATAGTTACTTGCCGAGTGCCAGTTTGATTGCCCGGTCAAGAGAATCTGAATCTTTGAGCCCAAGCCGGGTACGAGTTCGGTAGCGTAGAGTATGCACCGATTCAACGGAAATCCTCATGAGTCGTGCAATTTCTTTCGTAGAATATCCAAGAGCTATAAACCTGCATAATTCACGTTTTACGCGTGGTAAATTCGGGAACTTGGCTTCAATTTGTTCGTCGATGAGTTTATAGGATTTGGATGAATTCATGGTCAGAGTACTTTCAGATGCTTGCACCACTGACCGGAGTACTTGCACTACCTGCTCGACATGTTCATTCGTTAACTTTGTCGTGCGGAGAGCCGATTGTATCTCCTTGAATACTTGGTCGAGATGCACAAGGGACGTCGAAAGCTGCCCGATTTCTTCCTCCAGCTCGTACCTGCGAAGGCGTTCTGCCTGTACGGTGCGATGTGCTTCATTCTCTTCGAGCAGGATAATCATATTTTTATTGCGTTGGTCGGATTCGTCGTTATATACTTGTTCTTTGATACGATGAAATTCTTTGTAATGATGAAATGCAGCGGCGATATCATTTTTCTTTTCGGCGATAATTGCCAGTTGCTGATGCGCAAGGTATTGATTTTTCAATATATTGTTATTTAATCCGAGAGCAAGGCTGCGCTCTGCAAAAACAACTGCTTGATCATACATTCCCGCACCGATAAAAACATCAGCCGCGACTATCAGTATTTCCACCATAAGATTCGGCGGCTTGCTCTCATCTTTGACTTCATCGAGTGGAATTTGAAGATAGCTTAGCGCACTATCCCACTCGTTTCTATAGATTGCAATGCGCGCTAAGTTCTGATAGATCAGTACCTTTTGCCAACTGAAATTCTTCGCCGGATCATTCTGCTCAATTAGCGTAAGCAATGAAAACAAAAAGGACTCTGCGCGTTCAAACTCACCGGCCGAGATCATCATTCCGCCTACCAAGCCCGAGACTGTGACGTATTGTGAAAATGATTGACAACGATTATAAATATCAACGACTTGCAGTCCGTATTCTATTGCATGTTTGTAATCGCCGATTCTACTGAGGGTAAGAGCAAAAAACATCTTGGTCTGTCCAATAAGCAACGGTGACTTGAGCGATTCGGCCATGACTGCCGCTTTGGCTAAATGTTCGAGGGCTATCGAATGCCCGCCGAGTTCGGTGTATGTCCGAGCCAGAAGCTGATGCAAATGCACACCAATATCAGCGTTTCGTAAGCGGCTTGCATACGCAAGTGCCTCCAGGCATACGGTCACCGTATCGCGCATATTGCCGAGCATTCTCTTGCAATTACCAATATTAAACAGCAAGACAGTTTTAGGCATGAGGAGCGCCTCGGGTAGAGCATGGGGCGCATCCGTAAAATTATTTTCGGCTATCACAGCATCAATGAGAGCAAGACTCCGAAGATAAAACTCGAGCGCACCGGCAAAATCGTGTTGAACTTCGCTCATCCGCCCTAAATTATTGAGTACCTTTGTTTCCGCTTCTATATCGCCAAGTTCGCGAGCAAGCGCAAGTGCCTTATTATTAATCATAGTTACAGTCCCAAAGTCGGCATCCCGTTTTTTTAAAGCATTGGGCAGGTCTATATAAAGCTGGAGTAATTCCCGCTTATTCTTGATATGCTTGAGTAATGCTTCGGCATGGTAATAGGATTGGATGACCGATTCATCGATATGACTGAGCTTCAACATCGTAGCATCAACGCGCAGAGCATGTGCCAAACGGTGAATGGCTTCTTTTTCGCGAGTGGTCACTTTGGGGAGATGCCCCGAGAGAGCAGCTTCGTATAACTCTTCTATTGTTTCATACTCAAGCAGAGCACAGCATCGGGCCTGCCAATGCTCTTTGGCTTCCATCGTATATTTTTTAAGAGCATTTTCTTCAGCTCCCTGCACGCGCTCTATGTTTTCAAAAATATACTCCGGTCGTTGGCTCCGATCCAACGACTCGATCCTTTCAATAAATTCTTCAACATCAAGCTGAATAGTAAAAGTAGTCATACTGTATAAGATTATAGAGACTATATAGATTATAGATTCTAAAGGAATGACATTGTATGGTGTTGGGATGTGGACAAATTGCTCCGGAGAATGTTACCATACAGCACTACACGCAGAGTACACGTATTGTACATTTTCAAGTCAAGAGATTCTCTCACGTATCACTATTAGCAGGGCGGGAGTGTGTGGTGCCGATAGAACCGATTCCTGTGTAATTAGTTGTAACATCAACAAATACACAGCCCCTCTGCAAATGACCTAAGGTACTATTTTATCCTCAACTGATTAACCAGGTCGCTCATGCCCGCGCCCGCAATTTACGAATTGTATTGTAGGTAACCAAGACTTCTTTACCCTGCCAATAATTTGGGAGCAAAGGTAGTTGCTATGCGGTAAGTACGCCAGAATTAGGTACAGTACGCACGTGTTTGGAAGCATACTAATAGAATTATCTGAACGTACGGTAGTATCCCATGGACATTTTGTACAGAAATTTTCATTTTGTCTATGATTTTTCTAGGTGCTCTGTACAATTTTCAACGGAGGTCCATGATAGTTTTGCGCCGTGATAGCTTCTGCACTTGAATTTCATTCTCATTTCTCATTGTTTTACGGCGTACTTATGATTTACTTTTTATCAACCCTTCGATGTATAACAGTAGTAGCAGTTATTTCCTGTGTGTGTGCAACGCTTGGCTTTGCTCAAGCGCCGCGCACGTTTTCGTATCAGGGAACGCTTACGGATCAAGTACAAACTCCCTTCCCCGATAGCATCTACCGGCTGACGTTCACACTTTATGATAGTCCTACCGGCGGCGCATCCCTCTGGCAGGAATCGCATGATGTGAGTACACTCGGCGGTGTATTTGATGTGAATCTTGGCAGTGCGACTCCGTTCACGATGCAGTTTGACAAGCAAATGTGGCTTGGAATTACCGTACAGGGGAATGCCGAAATGCTCCCCCGAACTCCATTAGTCTCAACTCCGTACTCTCTTTTTTCCGAGTCGTCGGCTCTAGCATCGGCACTGTCACCGAATGCCACGGGTGCAGTATTATCACTCAATGGACTCAGCGGGAATCTCACGCTGCAAGGCGGCGGCAAAACATCGGTCTCGCAAAGCGGTTCGGCCATTCTTATCTCAAGTTTGGGCGGAATAGACCGCATCGACGCAGCCGACGGTTCACTCACGATTGGAAATCCAACCGGTCCCGCCGTAGCACTGAGTATTACCGATGGTGGAATTACCACCGGCAAGCTCACCGATGGCGCGATCACAACATCAAAGCTCGCCGACAATGCCGTGACCGCACTGAAGCTGGCAGACGGCTCGGTGACAACTTTGAAAATCTCCGATGGGGCTGTGACAACTTCAAAAGTCCTCGACGGCGCGATAAATACATCAAAATTAAGCTCAAATGGCGCAAATACAGGACAAGCACTCACCTTCAACGGTACGAATATCATCTGGGGAAGCCCATCGCCAAGTGGCGCTGCAGGCGGCGATTTAACCGGAAATTATCCCAATCCGAGCGTCATGCCCGGCGCGATAACGACTGCAAAAATCGCTGATGGCGCGATTACGGCGGGGAAATTAGCCGATGGTGCGGTGATTTCATCAAAAGTAAATGATGGTGCAATCACAACTGCAAAGCTCAGCGGCGCCGGAGCAGTCAATGGTCAAGTATTAACCTTTAATGGTACTTCCGTTGTATGGGGTTCGACCGCCCCAACCGGCGCAGCCGGCGGCGACCTCATCGGCAATTACCCGAATCCCAGCGTAGCGGTCAATGCAATTACCACCACGAAAATCGCCGATGGCGCAATTACCATGGCAAAGCTCTCCGACGCAGCGGTCACCATGGACAAAATCGCCGACGCACAAGTCACGGCGATGAAAATAAATCCAATCGGCGCAACCTCAGGTCAAGCGCTCACCTTCAACGGAACGAATGTCGTATGGGGAAGTCCATCTCCAAGCGGCGCAGCAAGTGGCGATTTAACAGGGAATTATCCGAATCCGAGCGTGGCAGCAAATGCAATTTCCACCGCAAAAATTGCTGATGGAGCTGTGACGACGTCGAAAGTAAATGACGGCGCAATTACAACGGCGAAAGTAAATACGAGCGGCGCAACCTCGGGGCAAGCACTCACCTTCAACGGAACAAATGTTGTCTGGGGAAGCCCATCACCAAGCGGCGCAGCAAGTGGCGATTTAACGGGGAATTATCCGAATCCGAGTGTGGCGGCAAATGCAATTACGACCGCGAAAATTGCTGATGGAGCTGTGACGACGTCGAAAGTAAATGATGGTGCAATTACCACTTCAAAAGTAAATACAACGGGCGCGACCTCCGGTCAAGCGCTCACCTTCAACGGCACAAATGTCCTGTGGGGAAGTCCATCACCAAGCGGCGCAGCAGGTGGTGATTTAACAGGTACGTATCCAAATCCTACGATCTTAACCAATGCAGTAACAACGAGTAAGATATTAGATGCGAATGTCACTACTGCGAAATTAGCAGACGGTTCAGTGACGAATGCAAAGGTAAATTCAACCGGCGCAACAAGCGGACAAGCACTCACCTTCAACGGCACGAATGTCGTATGGGGAAGCCCATCCCCAAGCGGCGCAGCAAGTGGCGATTTAACAGGGAATTATCCGAATCCGAGCGTGGCGGTGAATGCAATTACGACAGCAAAAATTGCTGATGGAGCTGTGACGACCTCAAAAGTAAATGACGGCGCAATTACCACTGCAAAAGTAAATACGAGCAGCGCGACCTCGGGTCAAGCGCTCACCTTCAACGGCACAAATGTCGTCTGGGGTAGCCCATCGCCAAGCGGCGCAGCAAGTGGCGATTTAACGGGGAATTATCCGAATCCAAGCGTGGCAGCCAATGCAATTACGACCGCGAAAATTGCTGATGGATCTGTAACGACATCAAAAGTAAATGACGGCGCAATTACGACGGCAAAAGTAAATACGAGCGGCGCGACAAGCGGTCAAGCGCTCACCTTCAATGGAACGAATGTCGTGTGGGGAAGCCCATCCCCAAGCGGCGCGGCAAGTGGTGATTTAACAGGTACGTATCCAAATCCTACGATCTTAACCAATGCAGTAACAACGAGTAAGATATTAGATGCGAATGTCACTACTGCGAAATTAGCCGATGCATCAGTTACCACTTTAAAAATAAATGATGGAGCAATTACAACTGCAAAAGTAAATACCACCGGCGCAACATCAGGTCAAGCACTCACCTTCAATGGTACAAATGTTGTGTGGGGCAGTCCATCGCCAAGCGGCGCAGCAAGTGGAGATTTAACAGGGAATTATCCAAATCCGAGTGTGGCGGCAAATGCCATTACGACCGCAAAAATTGCTGATGGAGCTGTGACCACCTCAAAAGTAAATGACGGCGCAATTACCACTGCAAAAGTAAATACAAGCGGCGCAACAAGCGGTCAAGCGCTCACCTTCAATGGAACGAATGTCGTGTGGGGAAGTCCATCCCCAAGTGGCGCAGCAAGTGGCGATTTAACAGGGAATTATCCGAATCCGAGCGTGGCGGCAAATGCAAT
>JBPOHH010000852.1:0-3190 GCA_052035765.1 Bacteroidota bacterium | reverse complement strand
CATCGGAGCGACATACATACGACCAATCCACCAACTATTTCGCTCCGATGGAGCTTTTGAATTATAGGACGTACTTTCTATTACTATTTCGCCCTTATAGGGCTAAAGAAATGGATTGGTACCCATCTGAAAATTTCATGCGGACCCCCTAATAATTACACCATGAATCCTGAACATCCTACCATCCTGAAAATCCTGATTCAGACGTTGACTTCATGCACAAAGTACGAAGTATTATATTCTCGGAAACATGTCTGAATCAGGATTTGCAGGATTAAAGGATTACTTGTCTGAATCAGGATTTGCAGGATTAAAGGATTGGAGGATTCAGGGCGGGTAATGTATCTATTCTATTATTACTTGTCTGAATCGGGATTTGGAGGATTGTAGGATTCAGGGAAGTTTATTCATTCAAACCACCACCGACATAATCTGTCATTAAATAACTACATACTGAATCCTGAAAATTCTTGAATCCTGAAAATTCTTGAATCCTGAAAATCCTGATTCAGACAATAGTACTCTACCCGACTATTTAGTAAATTCGCGGAACACGAGACACATATTTCCCTAACTGTTTATTTAATGCCATGAACAAAACCCGATTAGAAGCATTCAGCGATGGCGTGCTCGCGATAATTATTACGATCATGGTACTTGAATTCAAAGTGCCGCATAGTGCGGAGTGGAGCGAACTTCGCCCGCTGATTTCGGTGTTTATCAGCTATGCCATGAGTTTTATTTTTGTGGGAATTTACTGGGGGAATCATCATCATTTACTGCACACGGTGCGGCAGGTTTCGTCGGGGATTATATGGGCTAATATGAATCTTCTTTTCTGGCTGTCGCTCATTCCGTTCAGTACCGGGTGGATGGGTGCTACCGGCTTTGCGTCCAATACCGTTGCCGTCTATGGTACACTTCTTCTGCTCTGCGGAGTGGCATTCAGCATCCTCCAAAAGCAGGTGGAGAAACGTTCGCATGACCTTGCAGCATTGCGCGAAGCATTTAGCATGCTCAAGAAAAAAGGGATTGTATCGGTGATCGCCTATTCATCATCGATTCCGCTGGCGTATGTCTATCCCTTCCTCTCGGGACTTCTCTTTGTCGGCGTGTCTGTCTTGTGGCTGATACCGGATAGGAATTTGGAGCGGGCGATGAGTGGTGGTGAGGGCAAGTAAAAGAATAACAGAACGTATATTCAGCATTTCCCTTAAAATTTCGACCATACAGACAACTCAGATACGAAATGGTGCTATGCCTAGATGAATAAATGAATTACGATACTACAGTTATCCTATATTTCAAAACACTCTTCTCATCCATTCTCCTATGCCTCAGATTCCTGTTCGCACAATAAAAGACTCTTTTTTTGAACTTGGCTTCAGCATACGAACGATTGAACCTTTGGTCACCGACCATGCATTGATTCATGATCTTCACCGACATGATTTTTACTTTATCCTGTGTATCAAGCACGGAAAAGGCGTTCATGAAATAGATTTTATTCGCTATGAAGTCGGTGATTATTCGGTGTTTTTTATTCGTCCCGGACAGGTACATTTCCTGCAACTCGAACAGGGAACGTCAGGATTTATGGTGCAATTCACGCCTGAATTTTATGCTCCGCGCGAGAATC
The DNA here is from genome assembly GCA_052035765.1 of Bacteroidota bacterium. Classification (GTDB taxonomy): domain Bacteria; phylum Bacteroidota; class Ignavibacteria; order Kapaibacteriales; family UBA961; genus JADJXV01. Next base: position 1,551 of record JBPOHH010000852.1, on the reverse strand, counting down.
CTGCCGGTCTTGTTTTGCGGAAAGTAAGTCATAAAAATTTATGTCAATTGAGCACCGAACGTTTTGACAGAATTTTCACGCACCTGCAGTCAATCCTCGGAGAATACACCCAACGACAGCATCATTTTAAAGAAGTCATTACAGCGTATTTGGATATACTTTTTATTGAACTCGTCCGGCAAAGTCCTACCCCGAATAAAATCGTCAAACCTGCACTGGCATTTCATCAGGAGCGACTCGAAGAATTGCAGCAATTAATTGAACGTCATAGTGCCACCAAGAAGCAGGTACACCACTATGCCGATATGCTCAGCATCACTTCCTATCAGCTTAATTCCATCACCAAAGCGTTATTACAAAAAACATGTTCTGAGCTCATCAACGACTATATCATTCTCGAAGCTAAGCGACTGCTGCTCGCTACCTCCAATCAAATCAATCAAATAGCCGATATGCTCGGTTATGATGACCCGTCCTACTTCATCCGCTTTTTTAAAAAACATACCGGCGTATCTCCCGAAGCATTCCGCAAGCAATCTTCGTAACTGTCCTATACAACTTGAGATTCGTCCTACATTCGAGCCCCATGACAGCGATAATTTTGTACTGTAATTTTTTATCAATATTTACAGTAAGGATTATCTATGAAAACACTTCTCTTTGTATCGTTTCTGCTCCTGATTGGAGGAGATGTCACGGCGTTACAAGCGCAGGATTCGCTCGGTGCAAAAGCCCGCAATCCTATCGTTGCCGAAGAATTTATCGGCGACAAACGACAATATTTTTTCCTGATGGGGAATGCAACAATTGCCCAAGCCGGTAAAATCGGTCTGCTCTCCATTTCTTCCTATGCCGCCGGCTATGACCCACATATAGCCGAAAGCGAGTATCAGAATACAACGCTTATCTATCATCCCATTTATGGCGGACTGGGCATCAACTCGGGTACACGCTTTACCTCCGTCGAGGGCATGAGAAATTTCGTTGGACTGCAGTATGCGTATCAGGACACCACCCTTTCCCTCCTCTATCTGCCCGGCTACTCATGGACGGCTTCGCCCATGCTCTCGAATTTTGCCCATGTCGAGTACAAGCCGGCACTGAGCGCCACCTGGTCACTCTATTCTCGCGTGCAATTGCAGTATCAGTTTGACCTCGAACACATCACCCATTTCCGGAGTTTTGTCTATAGTCGAGTAGGACTTTCCATCTCCTACTTCAGCTTCGGACTTGCTCATAATTATGACAGCTATAGCGCTGCTAAAACCACGAAGAATAATTACGGTGTTTTTCTGCAATTAGCTTTATAATCATAATAATATATAATCACAATCAAATTTTACAATTCACAATTTTATACAGAACAAACCATACAGGAAACTACAATGAATACCTCCAAAAGAATTATCATCATCGGTGCATTAGGCACAATGGGCACGTACTTATCTTCTGCCTTTGAGAATGAGCATGACATCATCCGTGTCGATCGCAGTGGCGGAGATTATGAGGTCGATATCACGTCGCCGGACTCAATCGAGCAACTCTATCAGA
>JBPOHH010000679.1:0-8819 GCA_052035765.1 Bacteroidota bacterium | reverse complement strand
AGGCCCGAACTCAAATAGACCACCGGAATTCCCACATTTGCAAAGCTTGCCTGATCGCCGCGGAGATAGAATTTCTCGATATTTTCTGCAATGAGCATCGGCTTCGTGAGTTTAGAATTGGCGAGCTTTGCCAGGGAGGCAAGTGCCGGAAAATGCGCGCCTCCCCCGATCGAAATCGAGTCGGGATGATTCCTGCCGATCATGTCCATATTGATCATTGCTGAACAATCGGTGAGATTCATCGGACAGCGTTGCACGAATGCCTGTGAACCGTAGAGTCCCTTTTCCTCGGCAGTAAAGCACACAAAAAGAATCGATTTTTTGGGGCGTTCTTTCATTCCGGAAAGTATGCGGGCAGCCAGGAGCACACCGGCTGTACCGGATGCATTATCATCGGCGCCGTTGAAGATTGAGTCATGTCCACCGGAATGTGCAGCACCTTCAGAATCAACGCCAAGGTGATCATAATGCGCACCGACCACGATATAGCCGGAATCATCGGTGCCGCGCAGCATTCCGAGGACATTTCGGACGGGAAGAATTTCATCAGACTTGCTGACAGTGACCGATATCGTCTGCGGCAAGGCAAAGGAGTGCGGCGTTCGCTGTGTGGACATTCCCACAAGTATGCGGGTCAGGTCATCATCGTGTGGGAAAAAGATTGACCTCAAGGCACCATAATCACTGATTGCGGTTAACGGGTAATTCTGCAATGGCGCAGAACGAATGGACTTCGGTCGAGGATTTTCGGCGCTAAAGTGCGACGCTGCGGGATTCGGCAGTGGATTGTAGCGCGGGTCACCAATGACAATCATCCCGATTGCACCATGTGACTGCGCTGCCTGAAGCTTCGTCCCGGTATAGGCATGCCGCGTGAGCTGATAGCCGTCAAAGAATGTCGAGTCTGATGAAAAAGGTTCACCGGCAAGCACCACCACGACTTTATTCCTCACATCGAGTCCCTGATAATCATCCCATTTCTGTTCGCTCGCCGTGATCCCATAGCCGGCAAAAGCGAGTCCCGCATTGTTCAGAGCGGTTGATGCCGAAAATTCGAAGAGAGAATAATCCCGTTCCACCTCAAACGCATGAGCACCGTTTACATCTTTAATAATCAATGAATTACCACTGCCAATCTGAGTGCGGTACAGAGAGAAATTCTGATACCATGACCCATTCACCGGGTCCAAACCACAGGACTGAAACTCCTGTGCGATATAGTCGGCAGCGTTGTCAAGTTCGCGGCTCGGCGTGCCTCTGCCCTGCAGGCGGTCGGATGCCAGGAATTCCACATGCCTCCGCGCTTGGCGGATGCTTTCTTCACTGTTTGGATAATCAGCCGAACGGCAGGCGCAGAGGAAAATCGAACCGGCAAGTACGACAGTCAGCATGCGATATATGTCTTGTGCCACCGCGGTGCGTTTTACACCCGGCGTGACTCCTTCGGCGCGGCAGCAAGCCAATTTGATTGAACGATAGATAGCAGAGATAGTCATATCAATTAAGTAGTGAGAATTTCTGTTACATAAATATACACAAAGGGGATTCAGTACAAATTGAATCCCCTTTGGCATGCACATGACAGTATGATTCTGTATGAGATTACTTCCCGGCGAATGCAAAATTCAACAGCTTATACACCAAGCGCGCGGTCGTGAGATTCGGATGCGAGAGTCCGTCCATCGGAGCGAGCTCGACGACATCGAATCCAATAATCTGTTTGCCGGCAAGTGCCATTTCGCGAAATACTTTCAGCGTCTCGCTGTATAAAAATCCATCCGGCTCGGGTGTGCCGGTCGCAGGCATGATGGCAGGGTCGAAGTAATCGACGTCAAAGGTCACATAGACCTGACTGCCGAGCGACTTGGCAACGTTTTTCTGCCAATTAGCGCCGTGCTTTCCGCGGCGGAGAGCTGAGGCGTAGAATGTCTTGATGTTTTTTTCTTTAATAAACTCTGCTTCCTCCCTGCATTGGGCGCGAATTCCGACCTGCGTAATACGTTCGGTCGGAAAAAATTCCGCCACACGTGCCATGAAGCATGCATGAGAATACGGTGTGCCCTCATATTCCTGCCGAAGGTCGGAGTGTGCGTCAAAATGGAGAATCGACATGTCGGGATACCTCTCATAATGCGCTTTAATCGGCGCAGTTGAGATCGTATGCTCACCGCCGAGCGTCACCACGAATTTATTCTGAGCGAGCATTTCTTTGACTTCCTCGTAAATCATATCGAGTGCTTCGATGCCGTGTTTTTTGTGAAATTTGATCGGCTTAAGGGTGGCTATTCCGACGTCAAAACAGAGCTCGCGGTCGAATTCATCATCATAGAACTCCACATACGCGCTTGCTTTAAGAATTTCCTTCGGTGCATGATTCGTGCCGCCGCCGTAGCTGACGGTATGCTCGTACGGAGCAGAGACAATGGCAATCTGAGAAGAGTCCAATGCAGAGAATTTTTCGTCTATCGCTAAAAAGTTTTTTGTCGTATCGAGAACTTTCATCATTTTACCTTTCTTTTTACAGTGAAACAGTCATTTCTTGGAACAAAAATACAAAATATATGGAAGAACTTTTATCGCTCAATTCATTAATCAGTTTGCTTACCCTGACCGTTTTAGAGATAGTCCTCGGTATTGATAATATTATTTTTGTCGCAATTTTAGTCGGCAAATTACCCAAAAATTTACAGGATTCTGCCCGTAGAGTCGGGCTTTCCCTCGCCCTTATTCTCAGAATATTACTCCTGCTTGGTATATCGTACATTGCGCAATTGGTAGTTCCGTGGTTTCATATCGGCAAGTTCGGCTTCAGCGGTCGTGAAATCATCATGCTTGGCGGTGGATTATTCTTAGTCGCCAAGAGTACGCTTGAAATCCATGACAAGCTTGAAGGATCGCTTCATGATGAAGATAACATCAAGAAAGTGTCGTTTTTCAGCAGTATTGTGCAGATAATTATCCTTGATTTGGTCTTCTCGCTCGACTCTGTCATCACCGCCATCGGGCTCGCGCAGCGTATTGAGATTATGATTGCAGCCGTCGTGATTGCCGTCGGCGTGATGTTCCTCACCGCCAATGCCGTCAGTGGGTTTATTAATCGCCATCCTACCATCAAAATGCTCGCTCTTTCCTTCCTGCTGATGGTCGGTATGGTGCTGTTCCTTGAAGGATTCAGTGTGCATATTCCCAAGGAATTTATCTACTCGGCGATGGCGTTTTCGATCTTTGTGGAATTCCTGAATCTTCGGCTCCGCAAGAAGTCCAAGCCGGTGCAATTACATAATAAATATGACGAAGAACCGGAAGCTCCTGAAAAGAAGTGATGTTTACTGTTTGAATAGCACGCAGACGACGCTGATTGTATGATGAATCATGTTTAAAAAATTTATCCCTTTGATTTCACTTTAGTTACTTTCTATCATGAAGAACATTTCTTTCTTTCTCTGTCTCATCGCCGGTTGTATTCTCTTTTCATGTTCGAGCTCAACGACGACACCTGTGACGAATCCTCCTGCCGATACGACATCGATTGCCGGTGTGATTGGTTCAAACGGTATAGCCGCCTGGGACAAGCTCGACGCAGCCGAGCGGAATAAACTCATGTCGTGGAATACGCTTTTTATCCATCAATCGGTGGGGCAGGATCTGGAAGACGGTTGTGAATTTAACGGGTTTCCGATGGACTACTTTGCCCGTGGCGGTACAATTGTCAAAGGTCTCTACGGCGGACTCTTCCGGGCAAGCAATGGCAGTCCTCTTGAGAAATTCAGTGAATTCAAAGAATATGCACTCGCCAACAAATCTTCCCTCAAGGTTGTTTGCTTCAAATTCGGCTATGCCGATATTGAGGAAAGTACCCGCGCGAGTGTGCAGGACGGCTACAAAGCGATGGTCGATGAGCTCAAGGCAAGCGGACTCCGCGTGCTGCACGTGACGCCGCCGCTCGTCTATGATGTGGCATATAATGCGCCCAAAATGGCAGTGCGAAGCTGGATGCTGACGACATTTAAAAATGACGTTATCTTTGACCTGCAGGATATTGAAAGCAAAGGACTTACCACCGGTACGCGCTGCGAGGATGCATCGGTATGGAGAATTTGCGATGATATACGTTCTACACCGTCCTGCCCGAGCAAGGGACAGGGCGTCGATACACCGGCGCAGGGGCATATCTGCGAAATAGCGGCCCGCACACTCTCGAAAGCATTCTTGTATTCTCTTTATATGGCAGGTAAATAATCTGGTAAGGTGTGTACTATGACTCCCTCAATCTCTTCTCCCGAATCTGCGGCACAGCTTCAGCTTGACGGCTATAATTCCCGCGATATCGACCTCTTCTGCAGCGCATATTCCGAGGATGTGCAGCTCATGGACATGCTTTCAGGCGATGTTTTTTGTGATGGAATTGCACAAATGCGGCAGCGATACGGCGAGCAATTTGCCCGGTGTACGGACTTACATTGCACGCTTGTCAAGCGTATTGTATGCGGGGCGGTCGTCATCGACGAAGAACATGTCCGGGGGCTCGTACCGGGAAAAATCGTCCATGCGACGGCAATATATGAGGTTCAAAACGGGTTAATCATCCGCGGATGGTTCGTTCGCGGAGACCCAATGTAGGAGGAAACAAAAAAAAATAATGATTGAGAGAATTAGCGGGTAAATAGTTCCATTATTTTCCGTAGATTTGCGAAAAATTATGCAGCAGCAGCATTATTTTGAACCCCTTCCTCTCCTCTTTGGTATGTACAAACGTTCAGTAGATTTCAGAAAAATCATAACGCCCGCAAATTCAACGGAAGTATTTGCTTTACTTGCAATTATCGGCGGGCTGTGCATTGCACTCTTTCTTCCCGAGCTTCCTATTCGACTCATTGGTGTCTGTGTGTCCGTTCTTGGCGGTGTGGGCTATTTTATGCTCATTTCGCAGCGGCTTTCGGAGACGGTGGAATACACCCGTAAGCCCGTGAGCCAAAAGACGGAATTCCGTACGACGGTCAAGCGCGACAGCGCTGCCGGCAAACGTATTGTTTTTGATGATTTTGCGACTTCTTTCGGGGGCGAAGATACACCTCTGAGTGATACCGTCGCCGAGGATACACCGCTCCCTGATGAACTCCAGAAAAAAGTAGCCCGGAAATTCATCGAGCCGGAGCCGCCACAGATACCGGTCGCCGATACTCCTGCACCCACACCCAAGAAACGTACCATTTTTGACGACACCCTCGAAGATGAGCCACTTACCCCAAGCTTTTCCGATGATATTTCCGAAGTCCGTGTTGTAGAAAAAATTGTATCGAATTCACAAGTTGACGTCTTAGAAACTATATCATCTGCCTCGTCGATTGATACCATCATTGCTGAGCCACTGGACAGTGAATTTACCGTCAAAGGTCTTCCGGTTGCAGACAGCGGGAAAGAAGTCAAATCAGCAGCATCGGCTGCTGCCGAGCAGCCTTTCACCGAGACGGTGACTACAGCTGCGGTACATCAGGAAGCAGAGCCTGTCCGTGACTCTAATGCGGGACATAAACGCGCCCGTCTGAACATTCAGATCGAAGACCTGATGGAAGAGTATCCGCATAGTGGTCTGCATGATGAACCTCGTAAGGAGTTTGACTATCTACTCTCACGGGTCTTGATGGTCATTCGTTCGGTAACGACGGCACGAACGGCTGCATTTTTCTGGGTGAATTACGACAAGCGTCAATTAGTATTAGAATCATATATTTCCGATGATTCGGAGTTTATATCTCAGCAGCGCAAATTCATGCTCAGCGATGACGTTATCAGTCAAATCGCACTTGGCGGCCGCCCGGAAATTCTCACAGAAATCAAGCCCACGGCCGAGCTCGACTTAATTCCTTACTATGTACGAGCGGCAGGCACAGTATCCTTCATCGGCGTGCCGGTGTTCTTTGGAAATACCGTCGTCGGCGTTCTCTGCGCCGATACCCGTCAGCCGGACGCGTATGACGGCATTACGGTTGGGTTTTTCGGACATTTCACCAAGCTTATCAGCGGACTCGTCCAGAGCTACACCGGTAAGTATGATTTATTACAGGGCATTCGTGCACTTGATGCGATTAGTCATTACCGTCAGCTTGTATCGCAGTCATCAACGAATGAAATGGATATTTGCGCAGCACTCGTCGAGTCGGCAAGCGCAGCGATTGAATACTCGGCGATTGGGATTGGAATGTTTGATTATGAAAATAATGTATGGCGCGTGCATCACTATCTGACCAAAGAGCAAAGTGCGGCGACCATCTCCGGTGAGTTAATTGACCTCGATTATACGCTCATTGGTAATACCATCCTCACCGCACAGACTACCCTGCAGAATCCCGTTCACGAGACGCTCGCCCGCGTCGCAGATAATGAATCCATTCTCTCCAACGGCTACTTCGTATCCGTACCGCTGAAATCAATGACCCATAATTACGGCGCACTCTTTGTCGAAGGTCCAAGCGGCGGTATTACCGATCAGGATGTCAATATACTCGAAATACTTGGTGAGCAAACCGGTACGATTATCGAGCAATTACGCTTCCAGGCGATGCTGCAAACGACTTCGCTCGTCGATGAATCGCGGGGAACGCTCAATCAAACGGCGTTTGCGTCTCGTTTGAACGAAGAAATTGCCCGTTCGGCTGATTTTACTACGCCGATTACCCTCGTCCTTATCCATCTTGACCATTATTTCTCCCTTGAGACCTCACCGGAAGTAATGGAATATATGATTAATCATATCATCTCCATTATCCGCAAATACACCAAGCCGTATGATATCATCGGCAGTATCGACAGTACGACCCTCTCCGTCGCACTTATCGGACAGAAAGCGCAGAAAGCACAAATTTGGTCCGAACGCATACGGAAAGAAGTAGCGAGTTCGGTGATTGATGTCTTCGGCAAACGCTTTACCGTCACCGTCAGCATAGGCGCAGCGGAAAGTATGCCCAAAGAGTCACCCGATCAGCTCATTCAGAACGCGCAGCATGTCTTGCAGCTCGCTCTCCAAAAGTCGAATTCCGTGTCTATTTTTGGGTAATTGCCGGTGCCGTTTGCTTTACGTGGTGTAATCTTTGTTTTTAATCATTGTCTTATTCCATCTCCGTAAATCCCCTTCGTTCGCTTCGCGAACATTTCCCCTTTAACAACGGGACGTCCTAAGAGTCTTTGACCCCTTGATAAAGGGGTCGCCGTCATCGGCGGGGGATTTAGTACGTAGATACTTCTGTCATTTTGTTCAGTAACGGACGGTTCTAAGCCGCTTGGGAACTCAAAATGGTACGCTTATTAATCTATCTTCGAATTTCTACAATTTCTCATGTCCATCCTCCACTCCCTCTTTCTTGGTATTATCCAAGGACTTACCGAATTCTTGCCTGTTAGCAGTACAGCTCACTTAACCATTGCCGGGAAATTCCTTGGTATTATCTCGCCTGAGCATCCCGAACAGTGGACAGCGTTTGTGGCGGTGATACAGCTTGGAACTCTTGCTGCGGTATTGCTCTATTTTGCGAAAGATATCTCGTCAATTACCACGACCTTTCTCCGTGAGAATCTCGGTGCCGGACGCCTGCCTATCAAGCAGCAATCACTCAATGCGCGTTTGGGCTGGATGATTGGCATCGGGAGTGTTCCGATTGTCGTCATTGGTCTCGGCTTAAAGAAAGTCATCGAAGGGAATCTGACGAAAGATCTGACCGTTATCTCATGCAGTCTGATTGGGCTTGCGGTAATTCTCGCGATAGCCGAACGTGTGGCGACCTTCAAGAAAAACATCAATGCCGTGAGCTGGTGGGATGCTATTGTGGTCGGATGCGCGCAGTCACTGGCGTTAATTCCCGGTGCGTCACGCTCGGGCACGACAATTACAGCAGGACTCTTCCTCGGCATGACCCGCGAGACGGCGGCGAGGTTCTCGTTCTTACTCAGTATCCCTGCAGTGCTTGGCAGCGGATTATTAGAATTAAAACATTCCCTCGGCTATATCACATCGGCTGATGCTCTCGCGCTTGTGGTAGCGTCGGCGGCGGCCTTCGTCAGTGGATATGCGTCGATTGCGTTTTTGCTGAAATTTTTACGTTCAAAATCAACGTATGTATTTGTTATTTATAGAATTGCATTGGGTGTACTTTTGCTGATACTCATCAAAAGCGGTGCTATTCTGCCCTAATTGTTCTCGTTTATTGTATTCTCTATTCTTGGTGTGATAGGTTGCGTATGCTCAAAATTGACATTCATGCTCATATTCTCCCCGAACGTTGGGAGAGCTTGAAAGAAAAGTACGGCTATGGCGGTTTTATTGAATTAGACCATTATACCACCGGTCGGGCGAAGATGATGCGTGATGACGGTGTCTTCTTTCGGGAGATCGAGGAAAACTGCTGGAATCCGATGAAAATACTCGAAGACATGGACGCACACGGCGTCGATGTGATGACGCTTTGCACCGTGCCCGTGCTCTTTAATTATTGGGCTGAAGATGAGCATGGCGCCGATTGGTGCGAATTCCTGAATAATCATCTGGCAGATGTGCAGCGCGCGCACCCGAAACGCTTTGTAGCGCTCGGTACGGTGCCGATGCAGAATGTGGATATGGCGATTAATGAAATGACCCGCTGTGTGCGTGATCTCGGCATGCCGGGGCTCGAACTCGGCTCGAATATCCTCGGAAAGAATTTGGACGATCCGTCGTTTTTTCCGTTTTATGAGGCAGCCGAGGAGCTTGGCGCATGTCTCTTGATTCACCCCTGGGAGATGGCCGGCGCGACGCGCATGAAAAAGTATTTTATGGAATGGTTAGTCGG
>JBPOHH010000435.1:0-2319 GCA_052035765.1 Bacteroidota bacterium | reverse complement strand
CACGGCAGAAATGTCGTCCCGCTTGTCCGGTACGTCACGGCGTTTGTTGTCCACGACATAAAAATGGCTGCAATTACTCTGAATTCGGGTGAGCGTCGTCGAGTGTGATATGTATGCAGTCTGAAATTGCTGCAATCTCTAAGTCCGGTGGGATAGTCATCCGCACGCCCGCCGTGCTTCTGCGGTCACGTAGTGGGTGGGAACATTCTTCCGAGCTAACAGTTTTGTACGTAATTATTCAAATTTTGAAGATGAAAATACAAGTACGCGCTAGTCTTATTCTTTTATTCTTGATGACCATGGTCTTTACGGCTGACGCGCAATTTGACCTCAGTGGACAGTACGTCAGTCGCGGTGAATACCGTCACGGTTATGGCCGGCTCATCTCGACAGATGCCAAGCCCGCTGCATTTGTAAGTCAGCGGCTACGCCTGCAGGCAATGTACCGCACCTACGGCGTGCAACTCTTTGCATCTCTTCAGGATATACGTACATGGGGCAACACCTCGCAGGCAAATAGTACCGACGGCGGCCTGCTCACTCTCCATGAAGGATGGGCCGAAATTCCCTTCGCGGACAGTTCGGACTGGTCCGTAAAAATCGGACGTCAGGAATTAAACTACGACAATGTGCGCTTTCTCGGTAACCTCGACTGGGCCTTGCAGGCACGATCGCATGACTTCGCCCTCGTTAAATACGAAGAAGCAAACACCAAGCTCCACATCGGTGCCGGGTATAATCAGACTGGCGAAAATATCAGTGGGAATGTCTATCAGATAGCAAATCAGTATAAAACAGCACAAATGCTCCGGTATCAATTCAAAAAGCAAGCCACCGAACTTGCATTTCTCTTCTGGAATAATGGCCGGGAAACGCTGCGCACCGACAGTACCGGCAAGATCATCGACCAGGAAATGCACTATATGCAGACCATCGGTTTCTCCACCCTCAGCTACAGCTTTCCGGACAATACCGTCCTATCGGGATTCGCGTATTTCCAGACCGGCAGAGATATCGCAGGCAAAGCCGTCCGGGCATACGATGTCAGCTTACAGGCGCAGACCACCGCTCTCGGTGACAGCAAGTCTTCGATGCTGAAGCTCACGCTCGGTGCCGAACTCCTCAGCGGTACCAATTCCTTTATTGAAAAGTCATTCAATCATTCCTTTACCCCACTCTACGGCACCAACCATGTTCACAACGGCTACATGGATTACTTTTATGTCGGCGGAAGATTTGAAAATTCACTCGGACTCACCGATGTCTTCCTCCGGTCACGCTATGACAGCCCGAGTAAGTGGTTCATCGCAGGTGACATACACTATTTCGCATCTGCTGAGCCGGCGCATATCGGCAATGAGGTGCTCGGCAAACATCTCGGTATAGAACTCGACCTCACCTACGGCACAGTCATCAGTACTGATGTGTCGCTGCAGATTGGATACAGTCAGATGTTCGCCTCCGAAACACTGAAAGCGCTGCAGTCAACTACCGCATCTTCGAATCAAAACTGGGCTTATGTCATGTTCATCGTGCGTCCCAAAAGCAGTAAAAAATTCATCGGCGTGATGCCGTAATGTACCGATACATCTCCCTACAATTGGGGTGAGCGCAGACGAAATACGACGTTCCGTCTGCGCACGTAATTCTGAACAATACAGAGAATAACTTCATTTGTTGAGAAATGAATGCGTATATTTAAGATAAAATATTCTTTATTCCTCAATATATGACATAAATCATATTTTGAGGTAGTGCAATCGAGTAATTTCGCTTTTGACGGGCTGCGGGAGTGTTCGCCGGCGGAGAATGACTGACGCTCATCAACGGGAGATTGCCGGGAGCTTACATTTGAACTAATTGAACAGCAGGTAATTTATTTATCAACATTTTATGGAGAATAAGCTATGAAAAAGCTTACGTCTGTCTTCGCAGGTTTGATTGTATGTATTCCGCTTTTACTTGGAGCATGCAGTGAAGAAAAAGCAATGCCCGACCCACAAGCCGAGGCATCGCAGCCCGCGCCGGTTGGTCAGTCAGGAGTCAGTGATGATGTATCACAGAAAGACATTGTCAAGGTCGCTGTTGGCTCAAAAGACCACACGACCTTAGTCGCGGCATTAAAAGCAGCCGACTATGTCGATGTGCTCGCCAATGCAGGACCATTTACAGTATTTGCTCCCACGAATGACGCCTTCGCCAAGCTGCCCGCCGGTACGGTCGAGGATCTCGTCAAGCCCGAAAAGAAAGAAACGCTCAGAAATATCCTCGAATACCATGTGTCGGTCGGTGTGTATAAAGTCGAACAGTTCACCGACG
>JBPOHH010000903.1:0-3633 GCA_052035765.1 Bacteroidota bacterium | reverse complement strand
GTTAGGGTTTTGTACGTGAGTATTTGAGGTGCAATTTACCGAAATATCCTGAGAGTATCACTTCTTAGTGATGCTCTCAGTGGTCAAGCAGGGTTGGTTGTCTGAGGGTATCACTTCTTAGTGATGCTCTCAGTGGTCAAGCAGGGTGGTCAAGCGAGTTGGTCGAGCATGTTCATTGAGAGCATCACTAAGAAGTGATACCCTCAGGAAAAGGAAGTGATGCTCTCAGGAGAAACTCCTATATTTGCAAATCAGTAATTTATCCACGAAAGCAGTACCCATGAAACTTGTTCCGCAGTCACCCAAAATCGCGCTTAAAGCATACATCAAACAAAAACCGCTCCGCAGTGAGATTGATGTGTTTAAAGCTAACCTTATCAATCTGTTAGATAAAATCAACATCATCGAACACCGCCCAAAAGATGAAAGCGAAGAACATCTCAAAAATGACCTTCGCGATTTCCTCCGCGATACCTATTATCGTGAAGTAAATGCTATTAATACCAAAGACAAAAAAGACCTCGTCATTCACCTCGGTAAGCAAACAAGTAGCGATGTCGCCGTTATCATCGAAGCAAAAAGACCTACGAATATCGGCGAAATGATTACCGCCATTAATCCTAATAAAAAAGCACTCCACGAACTCATTCTCTATTACCTCGATGAACGCTTTCATCATACCAACAACCAACTTAAGCACCTCGTCATCACCAATATCCATGAATGGTATATCATCGACGCCAATTCCTTTGATAAGCATATCGCGCGCAATTCTCAAATAAAAAAACTCTATGATACCAAGGTCAACGACAAAAAAGACAATCCCTTTTTCTATGAAGAAATAGCCAAAATCATCGACAAAATCGACGCCGATATCCCATGCGTGTATTTCGATATCCGAAAGTATGATACTATTCTGCGGAATAACCAAAAAGAAGATGACCGCGAACTCGCCTCGCTCTTTAAAATACTCTCCCCACAACACTTACTCAAAATTGCTACCCCCAATGACAGCAATTCACTCAATGAAAAATTCTATAAAGAATTACTCCATATCATCGGACTCGAAGAAGCCAAAGAATCCGGCAAAACCATCATCCGCCGCAAAAAAGATAACCGCAACGCCGCATCACTCATCGAAGCCACCATCGAAGCAATTCATACCGAAGATGTACTCCATCGCATACCCGATATCACCATCTATGGCGATACCAAAGAAGAACGCATCTTCACCATCGCACTCGAACTCTGCATCACCTGGATTAATCGCTGCCTCTTCCTTAAATTATTAGAAGGTCAATTAGTTGCATACCACAAGCCGACCGCACAATCCGTTCCCCTCCCGGGAGGGGCAAGGGGTGGGTTCCACTTCCTCAACACCACCACCATCCACGACTTCGACGAACTCTTCAAACTCTTCCACAAAGTACTCGCCGTGCATTCAAGCAATCGAAGCGAGGCGATTACTGCTAAATATCACAATATCCCGTATTTGAATAGTTCGCTCTTTGAAATCAGCGAACTCGAAGACCACACCGTCAAAATCAATTCTCTCGACAACAGCGGCAAATTAGAACTCATGAAAGGTTCTGTGCTCACAAGTCCCGCCGCTAAGCCGCTCCACCTTGAGCGCGCACAAAACGGTGAGTCTGTAATGCCAACCTTGCAGTATCTCTTTCAATTCTTAGATGCCTACGACTTCGCCTCCGACTCCACGGATGATGTACAGGACGACAGCAAGACCATCATCAACGCCTCGGTGCTCGGCAAAGTATTCGAGAAAATCAACGGCTACAAAGATGGGTCGATCTATACTCCCGGCTTTATTACCATGTACATGTGTCGCAAGGCAATACGACTCGCTGTGGTTCAAAAATTCAAAGACACCTACGGCTGGAATATCGACACCTTCGACGACATCAAGAACTATCTCGCAGACCGCCGATCGGCAAAAGATATCCTCGAATTCAACTCGGTCATCAACTCTCTCCGCCTCTGCGACCCCGCCGTCGGGAGCGGACATTACCTCGTTTCCGCGCTCAATGAATTCATCGCCATAAAGTATGAATTGGGCATCTTTGCCGATAGTCAAGGCAATAGAATCCGCGACTACAGCATCGAAATTGTCAACGACGAACTCCTCGTCACCGACTACGAAGGCAATATCTTCGAATACAAAATGCAGAGTGGTAAGCCGCTGAATACGGCAATACAACAGCTCCAAAAAACACTCTTTCACGAAAAACAAACCATCATCGAAAATTGTCTTTTTGGCGTGGATATTAATCCTAACTCTGTGAAGATATGTAGGTTGAGATTGTGGATTGAATTGCTGAAAAGTGCGTATTATCGTCAGGATGATTCGTCTGATGGTACTGTTGGACATCGTCTGAACTATGATTCTTCTGATTTATATGATGAAGATGATTCAAAATCTACGTCATCACATCAATCACAACAATCTCACCAATCACATCAATCACAACAATCATATCAATCACAAAAATCACAGTTCAGACAATTAGAAACGCTACCCAATATCGACATCAACATCAAGTGCGGCAATAGCTTGCTGAGCAGGTTCGCGCTTGATGCTGACCTGAGTAAAGCGCTCAAGAGTGTGAAGTATGATATCAAGGCGTATAGGGGTTTTGTCGATGAATACAAGAACTGCAAAAGCCGGGAAGTCAAGCGTGAATTGCAGCGCATCTTGGACAGTATCAAGAATGATTTCCGCACGGAGATTAACAAAAACGACCCGAAAGTACAGCGTCTCAGCCGCGTGAGCGGTGAACTCTTCACCCTCCTGAATCAGACAAGCGCCTTCGAGCTGACCGAGAAAGAAAAGAAAGACCAAAAAGCCAAGAAGCTGAAATTAGAAACAGAAATCACCAAGCTAACGCATGAAATCGAAGATATTAAGTCCAATGCCATCTATAAAAACGCCTTCGAATGGCGATTCGAATTCCCGGAAGTGCTCACTAATAATGGAGATTTTGAAGGTTTTGATGTGGTGGTGGGGAATCCGCCGTATATCGTCCTGATTAAATCAATACATGGAAGTCCAATGTTAGAATATCTAAATGAATATTATCAAACTTCTGAATATAATCCAAATACTTATGCACTTTTCATTGAACTAGCAATTAAAAAAATACTGAAACCATACGCAGTACTATCATTTATAATTCCTAATTCTTGGCTGAATGGCAAATATTTCACAAAGCTTAGGAGTTTAGTTTCAGATTCCAATGGTATTGAATTAATTAACTTAAAAGATAAAGCATTCGATGAAATAGTTGAAACTGTAATTCTCCTAACTCACAAAGCAAGCAATCATCAAAAACTTACATTGAAAGAATACACTGGGGAGAGTACATTTGAAAAAACTAATCAGGAGATTAAATGGGGCGAGAATCCCTTTGAAAAACACAATGAAATTTTTGTAGATAGAATATTGAAGAATGAAAAATCTATCAAAGATTTCTGTATTGTTTATAGAGGTGTTGAAACAAAGGAAAATGCTAAATGGCTTTCAAATAATCAAGCAAACGATAATTGGAAACCGATACTTTTAGGAAAAGACGTACAAAAGTACTGCTATAATTACAGTGGTACTTATGTTAATTTTAT
>JBPOHH010000806.1:0-7370 GCA_052035765.1 Bacteroidota bacterium | reverse complement strand
GCAACGGCCGATGGGCAGTTGAGGATGGGAAAAACCGTACCGCTGGACATGAAGAAGGCATCAACAGTGTACGTGATATTGTCAAAGCATCATCCCAACTTGGGGTGCAATATCTGACATTATATGCTTTTTCCATGGAAAATTGGAAACGCCCACGAACAGAAGTAAATATTTTAATGAAATTGCTCGAATTTTACTTAAAACAAGAAATTGAAGAGCTCCATCAGAATAATGTACGTCTTCTCGCTATCGGAAAAATCAATGCTCTCCCCAAAAGTATACAAAAGCTTCTATTGCATTCCATTGAGCGTACGAAAGATAATACCGGGCTTACTCTTACCCTCGCACTTAGCTACAGCGGAAGATGGGATATTGTACGTGCGGTGCAGATGATTGCTCTTGATGTACGTCGCGGTAAATTATCCCCTGAGGACATTACCGAAGAGCGTTTCGCATCGTACCTTGTGACGAACAATGTGCCAGATCCGGATTTACTTATCCGCACGAGCGGTGAAATGCGACTCAGTAATTTCCTTCTGTGGGAGACTGCGTATGCCGAAATATATATTACAGAACGGTATTGGCCGGCGTTCCGTAGAGAAGATCTCTATCATGCAGTCAGTAATTTTATGTGCCGCGAGCGTCGCTTCGGCAAAACATCTGCACAAATTCTAACCGAGCAGCCGGACACAAATTCACCAAAAAATTATTTTCAGAGAGTAATGGATGCGCTTAATCCTCGATAAATCACGGTTGTACATCATTGCCGCCGCTCTGCTTGTCCTGCTCTGCGCCCCCGGCATAATGACCGCCCAACAGCCCCGTAAAGTGAAAATTGCCGGAGTGAGTGTCGAGGGCAATCAGTTCGCCGACGAGCAAACCATCATCGCACTCTCCGGGCTCCGCATCGGCAGTGAAATAGACATTCCGGGCAAAGAACTCCAAGACGCTATCAAATCTCTCTGGCAGAGGAATCAATTCTCTGATGTTGATATTCTTGTCGATAAATCCACGTCACTCGGGGTATTCTTTACAATAAAAGTCAAGGAATTTATCCGTTTTAGCTGGCTCGAAGTCGAGGGAGCCGATAAGTTGTCATTTTCTGATATCAGCAAAGCTGTTGGGAAATCGCGCGGAGATATTCTCTCACCTTATGATGCTTACTTAGCTAAAAGCGCCGTCAAAAAGCTCTACGATAAAGAAGGCATGATGTATGCGCAAATCACACCTGAAATTATACCAAGTGATACAGCAGCCTATGCAAAACTTGTTCTGAAAATTAAAGAAGGTGTAGAATTTCATGTGGCTTATGTGAAATTCAATGGAAATTCCCAGCTCTCCTCCGGTGATCTTTCCGATGCACTGGAAGATACCCATTCCAAGCCCTGGTGGAAATTCTGGCGTTCGTCAAAATTTGATAAGAATAAATATGATGACGACAAGAAAAAACTCATTCAGGAATTTCGCAGACGCGGATTTATTGATGCCGAAATCCTAAGGGATACACTTATTTTTAATGAAACCGACGAAACCGTCGGCGTTGAAATCGATGTCCGTGAAGGGAAGCAGTTCTACCTCCGGAATGTAAAATTCGAAGGAAATACCGTTTACCCGGAAGAAATCCTCGTCAAGCGGCTCAATGTGGTCAAGGGTGAACCCTATGATGTCGAACGGTTTGATAAAAACCTTAATGCCAACGAAGACCAAACTGATGTCTCATCACTGTACATGGACAACGGTTATTTAAGCTTCCAATCACAAAAAGAAGAGAAAAAAATTGGCGAAGATTCCGTCGATATCACCGTTCGAGTATTTGAAAAAGATCGCTTCACCATTCGTCGGGTTGAGATTACCGGTAATACCAAGACCAAGGATAAAGTCATCCGCCGCGAACTTTACACACGCCCCGGTGACTATTTCAATCGTTCGGCAATTATCCGCAGTGTCCGCGCTTTAGGTGTCCTTAATTATTTTAATCCCGAATCAATCGGCCGAGACCTCAAGGTGAATCCCGTTGATAATACACGGGTTGACGTGGCTTATAAAGTAGAGGAACGCTCCACAGACACCTTCAATGCATCGGTCGGTATCGCAGGTTCACTCGGTCTTACCGGTTCGGTCGGTGTGACATTTAATAATTTCTCTCTTGCCGAGCCACTACGCGGCGGCGGCGGGCAAATTCTCAATGTCAATGCGGAATTCGGGCAGGGAAGCCGCTATCAGCAAATTTCTGTCGGGTTTACCGAGCCGTGGCTCAATAATGAACCCACGACACTTGGTGTGAATCTCTACCGTACACGGCAGCAATTTAATTTTGACCTTGAGCAAATCGGTGGGCAAATCAATATCGGACGCCGTTTACGCTGGCCCGATGATTATTTCCGTGTCGATGGTTCACTCCGTATTCAGAGTATTAATAATCGTGGTGCCGCAACGTATAGAGAAGGACTCTCAAGCGAAATAACCGTTGGCGGTACAGTCTCTCGCGTAAGCTTGGATAATCTTGTCTTCCCGACGAGCGGCTCGAAGTTTATTCTTTCCTCGCAGGTGGCACTCGGTTCGGTCGGTATCGGAACGACAGATTTTTGGAGAAGTAATCTCACCTTTGAATTTATTAACCCCTTAATGCAAATCGACGGGAATAATCGCCTTGTGCTGTACATGCTCTCGGATATGGGCTATGTGACGCATTTTGGACCCGATGACTCGAATATTCCTCCCAATCAACGGTTCTTTATGGGTGGGAATGGCTTAGGCGGGTTTAATGTCACACCTCTCAGGGGCTATCCCGATAATGCTCTCGGACCGGTGACGACCGGCGGCTCGATTCTCGGCGGGCGATTCATGATACGACATGATTTAGAACTCCGATTTGCCCTCTCGCTGAATCCTATGCCTATTTATTTACTCGCATTTGCCGAGGCAGGAAATGTGTGGGACGGCTTGTATCACGCTGACCCGTTTGACCTTAAGCGGTCGGCAGGTGTTGGTGTGCGATTACTTTTGAATCCTATCGGGCTTCTCGGATTTGACTATGGATACGGTTTTGACCCTGTAGGACAGGTCGGTGAGAAGTCGGGATGGAGATTCCACTTCCAGTTTGGACGCTAAGTTATTTTGAATTAAACAGTTATTTTACTTACTTTTTTTTATCGAAGGATTATAAATATGAAAACAGTACTCGCGCTCCTCACGCTTTGTATCGTGGGAATTATCGGCTCAAATACCGCATCGGCACAAAACCTTAAATTGGGCTATGTCGATACGGAAACAATTCTCAAACAATTGCCGGACGCATTGGAAGCAGATAAAAAATTAAAAGAAATCGGCATGAAATATCAGGATACTCTTCGAAAATTCGAAGAAGACTTTAAAGCCAAAATCGAATCCTATAAAAAACAAGAAGCGATGATGACAGCCGATGCCAAGAAAAAAGAAGAAGACGCGCTCAAGTCATTACAGCAGACAGCCCTTGCATATCAAGAAGATAAATTCGGTCAGCAAGGTGAAATCATCCGCCTCCGCGAAACATTTATGACACCTATCCGCGAGAAAATTCTGGCAACAATCAAAGAAGTAGCAAAAGAAGAAAAGATGAGCTTTGTGTTTGACAAGACCAACCCAAGCCTACTCTATTCCGAAGAAAAATTTGATATTACCTTTAAAGTCATCGACAAAATTAAACGTAAATAATAAACCGGGAATTGCCTATTACCGATGCTTACCCTTGACTGAGTTTTTCCATAACTATCAATAGACTGAGGAACACATGAAAAAAGGTCTTATAGTATTTCTGACCCTCGTAAGCGCGGTAATAGTGCTGCCGACTATCAGTTCGGCGCAGCGAATCGGATATATCTCATCCCAAACAATCCGTGAAAAATATCCGGATGCACAGCAGGCACAGCTACGCCTGCAATCCATGGTCGATGATTGGAAACGTGAGCTCGATGAACAGCAAAAAGCAATCACTGATCTGGAAATCGAGATAAAGAAAAACAGACTCGTCTGGACGGACATGGAACGGCAGGACAAAGAAGTGCTCATGGAGCGTAAGCGGAAAGAACGTGAAGAGTTTGCAACCAAGAAATTTGGTCCGAACGGAGAATATGACGCCGCTGTGACGCTGGTGTTCAAGGGTGTGGAAGATAAAATATTTGCTGCCGTGCAGGAAGTATCACTCGACGAAGGATATGATATCGTGTGGGATAAATCTTCGCAACCGCTAATATTTATTAATCCTAAATATGACATTACCGTAAAGGTCATGAAAAAGCTCGGCATTCAGGTCGAAGATCTCGAGAAGCAGCAGGAAGACGCCGTCAAAAACGACCCGCGGAATAAAGAAAAAGAAAAGCCTGCCTCCGGCACCCGCAGGGCAAAGTCCCGGACAGATGAAGCAGTTCCGTCAAAAGACGCTCCTGTTAAAGATGCTCCGGCAAAAGAAATCCCAAGACAGTAAGCCGAATCTCAATAATGCTTTGCAATACAATACGTAGTGTGAAAAAAAACATTTCCAAAACAGTATCAGAAATTGCCGCTCTCATCGATGGCGCTGCCGTCGGAGATGCGGCAATTTCGATTTATGGGGTTAATCGGCTCGAATATGCGATGCCGGGAGAAATTACCTTTCTCTCAAACCCTAAATACAAGAAATTTCTAGCCCAATCTCAGGCAGGTTGCATTATTATCCCGCATGACTTCGCACTTGGAGATGAATATTCGTCGCGGACGTTTATCCGACATGAAAATCCATACGCTGCATTTGTGCAGCTCCTGAGAGTTTTTGTACCTGAAAAGCGGTATCAGGAAGGATTCATTCATCCGAGTGCGGTGATTGGCAAGTCTTCGGTAATTTCACCAACTGCTTACATTGGAGCCGGTTGTGTTGTCGGCGAAGGATGTGTGATTTCCGGCTCTGCTGTTCTCGCCTGTAATGTAACGCTCTACGACGCAGTGAACATCGGTGAGCATTCAATTCTCCATGCAAATGTCGTATGCTATCAAGAGACCGTCATCGGCTGCAGGGCAATTATTCATGCCGGCGCGGTGATAGGTTCGGATGGATTTGGATTTCATGAAGTAGAGAACGGCAGATTCGAAAAAATACCGCAAGTCGGCAATGTCATTATCGGAGACGATTGTGAAATCGGCGCAAATTCAACAATAGACTGCGCTTTTGTGGGTTCGACGATTATTGAAAATGGTGTAAAAATCGACAATCTCGTGCATATTGCTCATAATGTCGTCGTGGGTGAACATACCGCAATTGCCGCGCAAGCAGGGATTTCCGGCAGT
This sequence comes from Bacteroidota bacterium, assembly GCA_052035765.1. Taxonomy (GTDB): domain Bacteria; phylum Bacteroidota; class Ignavibacteria; order Kapaibacteriales; family UBA961; genus JADJXV01. The sequence goes on along the minus strand of JBPOHH010000806.1, from coordinate 2,072 downwards.
GCAAAGCTCGGCGCGAGAAATCGTATCGCCGGGCAGGTCGGCGTCGTGGGTCATCTCGAAACAGCACCGGATGTGATTGTTCATGCGCAGTCGGGTGTCGCCAAGTCAATTCAGGCAGGCGGACACTATTTCGGTTCCCCGGCAAAGCCGCATGGCGAAGAATTGAAAATACTCGCTGCTCTCAAGCATCTGCCGGAGCTCGTACGGCAGGTGACCGAACTGAAAAAACTACACGAAAAAGATTAATCAATCGCTGATTTTCCTGATTTTTTCCCTAATTTTGGCGTTTATAACATTCCAAACTCCCTTCATTTCGATAAAAATATGCTTGTAAATCAGCGCACTGTGCGTGAAAGAGTGTCCGTTTCCGGGGTCGGACTCCATACCGGTAATATGAGTACGATTACATTTTGTCCCGCACCGGAAAACTATGGTTTTAAGTTTGTCCGCACCGATGTATCCAATTCCCCTGAAATTCCCGCGAATGTGGACTATGTGACCGATATAGCGCGCGGAACGACCCTCACCCATAATGATGCCTCTGTTCATACCGTTGAGCACACCCTTGCCGCTCTCGTAGGCCTTGAAATTGATAATTGCCGTATTGAAATTGACAATAATGAGCCGCCGGTCGGTGATGGCTCGGCGCTGCCGTTTACGACACCACTGCTGGAAGTGGGATTTGAAGAACAAAAAGCCCCGAAAGATTACCTGGTCATCGACTCCACAGTGCGCTATATCAACGAAGCCCGCGGCGTGGAAATTGTCGGCTTGCCGAATGACGACTTCCGTATCACCGTGATGGTCGATTATCATAATCCTGCGCTCGGTTCACAGCATACGGGATTATTCGACCTTGAAAAAGAATTTTTGAGTGAATTTGCGCCGGCACGCACATTCTGCTTCCTGACAGAAGTGGAAATGCTCCACAAACAAGGACTTATCAAGGGAGGTTCGCTCGACAATGCCGTTGTGATTGTCGATAAAATGCTCTCGCAAGACGAACTCTCCTCAATGCTCCTTTCCATCGGCTATCCGAACAAAGCCGTCCTCGGCGACTCAGGGATTCTCAATAATAATCATTTGCGATTCAAGAATGAGCCGGCACGCCACAAGCTGCTCGATATGCTTGGTGATTTAGCACTCGTCGGTGTGCCGATGAAAGCGCAGATTCTTGCAGCCCGCCCGGGACATGCGGCGAATATCGAATTTGCCCGTAAAATTCGTAAGCTCTATGAACAAAAGAAAATTCAGAAAAAATTCCAGGTAAAGCGCGGCGAGAATGCAATTTTTGATGTGAATGCAATTCTCAAAATTATGCCGCATCGGTATCCATTCCTTTTGGTGGATAGAATTACGGAATTTGATGTGGAGAATTCACGCATCCGCGGTTATAAAAATGTGACCATTAACGAAGATTTCTTTAACGGACATTTTCCCGGCCGCCCGATTATGCCCGGTGTGCTGATTCTTGAAGCAATGGGACAAACCGGCGGAATGCTGCTGCTCAATAACGGCACATTCGATGAAAATAAACTTGTATTTTTTATGGGAATGGACAAAGTTCGCTTCCGCAAGCCCGTCGTACCCGGCGATCAACTCGTGATGGATGTGAAGCTTGTCAGCAAGCGATTCAACACGTTTACTCTTGCTGCTAAAGCGTATGTGGATGGACAGCTAGTCGCCGAAGCCGAACTTCTGGCTGCTGTCGTTGACAAATAAATATTGACCAAAATGTACATGATTGTGAACGTATGATCCATTCTACTGCAGTAGTTTCGAGTAAGGCTAAAATAGGTAACTCCGTTAATATCGGTCCGTTCGCCGTGGTCGAGGACAATGTCGAAATAGCCGACGGAGCCGACATACGTACCCATGCTGTCTTGTGTAACGGCAGTAGAATCGGCGCAGATGCTGTGATTTTTCCGAATGCTGTCATTGGAGCTGAGCCACAGGATTTGAAGTATAAAGGCGAGCCGACACTTGCAATTATCGGTGAGCGAACAGTAGTCCGCGAATGCGCGACCGTAAACCGCGGTACAACCTATTCTGGTGAAGCAAGAGTCGGAAGT
>JBPOHH010000183.1:0-2761 GCA_052035765.1 Bacteroidota bacterium | reverse complement strand
ATAACCGCAGGAGTACGAGTTCGAAAAATTACTTAGTAAAATCGCTAAAAAAACGAGATAGTTCTTCATGGGTATATTGTGCAAAAGTGCTGTCATCCAAATCAAATAAACTAACGGTAATATTCTTGTCTAATGCGACATTCTTCTTTATTAATTGAATGACTTCCGAGATAGTAGCTGCCGGAACATCTTCACATTTAAGCTGATCACCGGCTTTGAGATAGATGTCATAATTAATGCTCGTATCACGTTCGACTTGATACCACAAAGGTTTGACCAGCGTCGCAAACTTCTTGACTTCATTAGTACTAATATCCATGAGCCGGATAAAGCGATTATTCTGATAATGCTGCGTCCAATAAAAAGTCGGCAAGGCAATATCCGTATGCACGGGATACGTTCGAAATTCATTCAGGTATTTTTTCAATTCCTCAATATCAAGAATGGAATTTTTGGACTGCTGTGAGAGGGGTTTGATGAGGTTATAGCACATGAGGGTAACTTTATCCACCGGCGGAACACCCATAATATCCGGGTACTTGTACGGATAGAGCCGCACTGTACAGCTTATCTTCTTCTTCGATAATTCTTTGATTTTCTTCAGGAGATAGAAGTATTTTTCTTTGGTGGATTTGGTCCAGTCGCAGTCTAGTTGAATTTCATCGTAGGAAAATATATTCGCTTTCCCGCCATACAACTCTTCCGAACTATACTTTTGAACAAGATAAACGATGTTATCGGCAAGCTTATCGAGCGATTGTTCATCATTATACGGGAATATTTCATTCTTGATAAATATCGTCGGTACAAAGGTAATCGAATCATAGTCCTTGTAATCATAAGAATTTGGTCGATTCTTCGAATACGGAAAATTACCACGGGCTTCACTATAATCGACTTCAAACAATTTGACATAGATTTTCCGGATGTTGAGCCGGTTAACTTCCTTACTATTTTCAAGCCGGAGCGAACTCTTTTTCCAAAAGTAGAAGGCACGTTCCACGGTTTCTACTTTCGTGGTGTTTGTACAGGAAATGAAGCACGATGCGAGGATGATGACGATGAGGGAATGTTTTATGGGGTAACAATATGTCATAGAGGTTGTGTCTTGATTATGATTATTGTTTGTTGGGTATGGAGTAAGAGTAATTATAAAGGAATTCGCCTTTACGTATGTTGTGGATGAAAAGCTTTATGCATCCCAGAATTTTTCATATAATCTAGGACATATTTTCTTCATTGTTTCTGGTTTATCTTCTTGCCATGTATCTTCTAAACCCGGATATTGTCCTTCTTTTGTTGTAAACTTATCGTTGTCTATATAATCATACAAGTCCTTACCGGTTTTATTGTTAAATGCAACAAGCGCAACATACCAAAAACTTTCAAAATCGTAGCTCTCTGTATCATCGTTCACTTCGCTGATTAAACTGTCCGGGTTTTGTTTCGCTTTGTAATATGTTGACTTGCCTCGAGAAATAACCCAATTTCTAAAATATTCGAACCCATCATCAGAGCATCCACCATTCATTAAATACCCGGCGCACCACATTTCTGAAGTATAGGTGTCATAAAGCAACTTGTCTGTTCGTAAGCGAAAACCAACCATTTCTTTTGGAGTCAGATTTTCGATTTCTTGAATTAAAACCTGCTCTTGTTCATCTTGATTAGTGAAGTTTTGTAATGACGTATCAAGTATTGACCAAAATAAATCTTCGTCCAACATATCTGCAGTTTCAGCAAGTTCTGAATTTTCAGTATCGGCAGAATTGATTTTCGTATGCTGGGGCGCTTCTTTCTTCCCAAATAGTTTGTCAAATAATCCCATTTAATATCCTTTTTTGAACAATGATTTGTAAAGCTATGTACTTATATTTTCAGTAGATTCGGTTTTATAAACGGATTGTAAACACTTGCCGCTGAAACGTTTGCACGTTGATTGATAAGTATGTTTCTTAGATTATGTTTGTCTGGCAAATTTAAGAACTGCACGGACTGGAAATTCATCTTTGCTTTGCAATAGGATTCCAATTCAATTCACGGCTTCTTCGGCAATGTTTGAAGCATTTTCATGAAATTATCCGGTGGGAAGAACTGTAGTTTATTGTCTTCAATTGTGTACGGAAGGTTTTCAACTTGCCCTTCATAGTACCAAAATAGATTATTGCTTATTGAACCGGGACCTTCTGCATTCATCCCGTATATTGTTGGAATTAGTTGGTTTATCGCCGTCACGACTTCTAAATTCTCAATTGGATAAAGAACTACAGAATGCCTATGGGGAATGCCGATAAGTGTGCCTTTCGTCCCTATGAGTTTTGGATAGTTGCCTAAATCAAACACTACATTCGGGGTGAAGAAATGGTCGCCTTGAACGAACCATACTCTAATCGAACTGAATTTTTGGAGTGATATATCGAATTGATATTTGTTTTTACAATTTTGGAGTCCCACCTCAAACAACTCATCCATCCCCTTCCCCCATTTCTCAGCTTGTTCCGGTCGAACATTGATTACACTATCCGGTAAGTCGAAAACAAGCATAGCGTAAATGTCTCCTGCATAATCTTTTCCAATGGTTGATTCCTTTCCAATTTGAGCAGCATAGTCGATGGGATATAGGCGAACGCCAATATAGTGCTTGACGCTGTCATAGTCGTGAACGATTGTAGCAAACTCAGCGTCAAACTGATTTGCTCGCGCCATCGACTGAAAATGTTCGTACACGAGTCTTTCATAGTTTCTTGGTTTATTTTGTTTG
>JBPOHH010000699.1:0-1660 GCA_052035765.1 Bacteroidota bacterium | reverse complement strand
AGTGATAGAGATGTGCTGCTAATTTCTCCTGTGTCATTTCGGCGATGACATGCTGTGCTAGATCCGGACGCCCTACATCACCGATAAATAACGTATCTCCGGGAAATATTGCCTCCTCTTTGCCATTCTCATCGATCATGAGATAACAGCTACTTTCCATCGTATGTCCGGGAGTGTGGATGAGGCGGATGGTCGCGTTTCCGAGCTTGAATTCCTGCCCGTCGGTCGCAATCAGCGCGTCAAAACCTGTCTTCATAAGCGTCGGTCCATAGACAATCGTTGCGCCGGTCGCCTTGGCAAGATCAATATGTCCGGATACGAAGTCTGCGTGAAAGTGCGTTTCAAATATATATTTTATCACAGAATTACGTTTTTGCGCAAGCTCAAGATACGGCTTGATTTCACGTAGTGGATCAATGATAGCTGCTTCGCCGTTACTTTCGATATAGTATGCGCCCTGAGCGAGGCATCCTGTGTAGATTTGTTGTATATTCATACGGGTAAATCCTTGATTATAGTAGATTGGATGGAGAAATGATAGTCGACATAGAAATCTTCACTTAAATGTTTTGGTCAGCTCCGAATTACCGTTCGGTTCACACCGGAGGCGGATTATTTCTGAAAGAACATTTTAGCAGCAATCAGTACGAGCACCACGGCGAAGACCTTACGTAATACTTCCTGTGGTATATAGCTGACATATTTGGCACTTATAAATGCACTCACAAAAAACATCACACCCAAAATTACCGCTGTTTTGATATCGGCATTCCCTGCTTTGTAGTATTGATAGGCGGCGAGCGAACCTACCGGCATCACGAGCATCAGCAGTGTCGTACCCTGTGCCATCTGCTGAGAATAACCCAGGAAAATCACTAAAGCCGGTATAATTATGACTGCTCCGCCTAAGCCGAGAAAACCGCTGAGCATACCGCCCACGATTCCGATGAGAGCGATGATGAGAACATTGTTGAGTTCCATCACTCTGCCTTTTTCTTGGTTGAAATACCAAACGGCAGGTAGAGAGGGCATACGCCAATAAAACTTGTCAGCACAAAAACTCCGGAAAGGATTAATAAGATCACGGCGGCAATGCCGGTAATCTGATTAGCAAAATATAGACTCACAATTGCAAGCGCTGCGATAATGCGAGCAGCTTTGTCGAGGGTTCCCATGTTTGGCTTCATGACGGTAACTTAATAATGAATAAATAAATTGAACTGTTTGTTTGACTTTCTACTACAAAACTACGGCTTTCAAAAGCGAATGTCTGTGATATGTGTCACAGAAGGAAAATTTTATTTCTGGCGAGTGAAATGAGCGCTTCATTTTCCATGACTTTGAGCACTCTGCTCACCGCTTCACGGCTTACACCGAGTTCGTCGGCAAGCTGTTGATGCGTTATCGCCACTTCTTTCGATTGGTACAAGGCAGCTTTCTGCCGGAGCAACTGCAGTAGCCGTGAGTCGAGCTTTTGAAAAGCGAGGGCATTGACCACACCAAGCAATTCTTCGAATCGCTTCTGATACAATCCAAAAATAAAATCACTCCATTCGGGATAGTCGCGTATCCATTCGCTTGCTTTCTGCACCGGTATCAGCAGTAATTCCACATCTTCCTCGACAATCGCTTTGATTTTGCTGGTATCTTGGTGAATTCC
>JBPOHH010000425.1:0-1527 GCA_052035765.1 Bacteroidota bacterium | reverse complement strand
GCTGGTGCACGTACAATGGCGATCATATTTCGATGTATGGGATTAATTCCGGTATTCCGAAAACGCTCGTGCGGTATTTAGTGGAATTTGCGGCCGGTGAGGCAACGGAAACGGTGGCGGGAATTTTGCACGATATTCTTGATACGCCTGTTTCACCCGAACTCCTTCCACCGTCGGAGGATGGTACGATTGCCCAAAAAACTGAGGACACGATTGGCCCGTATATTCTCCATGATTTTTTCTTGTATTACGCGATTCGGTGTATGTTCCCACCACGGAAAATTTATGCGTTTGCGTGCGCTGCTTTTGAGGGTGATTTCACACAAGCTGCAATTAAATCATGGCTTGGGGTCTTCTACAAGCGATTCTTCACGCAGCAGTTCAAGCGGTCATGCCTGCCCGACGGCGTCAAAATCGGCAGCGTCGCTCTCTCGCCCCGCGCCGATTGGCGGATGCCGAGCGATGCACAGGCAGGGTTGTGGCTGCGTGAGGTGGAGGAGTTGTAATACGGTAATCTCTTGTGGTGAATGCGGTTACATTTTAACCAAAGGCGCAGAGACACAGAGAGATATCTTTGCGTTCTCAGCGTCTTTGCGTTAAAAAATCATCTGCACGACTGCATTTCGGCTCCGCTCAATGCCCGGTTATGTTTTTTGAGTTGTTTAAGATTTCTCGGGAATTTCACGAATCACAAAATTGTTAGAGAACCCAATTATTATGTTTGAGCAGAGGGCAACCGTAAAGGATTGCCCCTACGAAGGGAATTATACAACCATCCCTAGGATAGAATTACTCTCATTTCCCACTACATTCAAGTAAAATTCCCACCAAACATTGCACCAAAATCCCCCCTTCCCGGCGCATCGTTGAATCCAATGATTTTTCACAAATAGAGCCGTAATTCTCATTTTAACCCTTTGATGTAAAAGTTTGTTGATTAATTTTGCACGTACTTTTGTTCTGCCGTCCGACTGTGATATACGGCGTAGTGCAGAGCCTTTGAGAATGATATCCTTACTGACAAACAGGCCCATTACGTGAAATACTTTCTACTGATTTCTATACTCATATTCTGTGGTGTGCTTGGCGCAGATGGGCGTGGTGGCGTGAAGCGAGCCGAGGAGCGGCGTGCCGACACGATGTCGGTGCGCTTTGACATGTTTAGTATTCAGCATGGATTGTCGCAGGGATTGGTGATGTGTGCGATGCAGGATAAAGAGGGTTTTATGTGGTTCAGCACCAAGGACGGACTCAATAAATACGACGGCTATCGGGTGACGGTGTACCGGAATGACCCGCATGACCCGTACTCGCTGCCGGATAATTATGTAACGCAATTGTTGGAGGATAGTACCGGTAATTTTTGGGTAGGTACCGATACGAAGGGACTATTTTTATTCGACAAAAAGCAGGAGCGTTTTTTTAAAGTAACTCTTACCGGCGAGGAAACATCCCTTGCGCACGAAGGAGTATGGAGAATTCAGCGTCAGGGCGATGTACTTCTCGTAGGGCGTACTCAACACATGT
>JBPOHH010000549.1:0-18869 GCA_052035765.1 Bacteroidota bacterium | reverse complement strand
TGGTCACGTATCCTGAGAGCGCGCTTGCATTGCGGAGTGTGCCTGTTTTTGCCTGAAGGTTACGTTCGGCATAGGTCTGCTTCATCCGGCGTTTGAGTGTGCCATCGACACCGGCGATAGAGAGCGATGACTTGAATTCGAGAGCGAAATTCGACTCGGCAGCTTTCGTGAGCAAGCCAACTTCGGTATTGGCTGAAAATAAATTTCTCCGGCAGAGTCCCGAACCGTCATTGATGCAGAGTCCTTCGGTGGAAATTCCTGCTTTTTGGAGCGCTTCTGTAATCGTTGCAATTGACTTCTTCGCCGTATTTGTTTGTCCGCCGGCTGCTGCTCCTACCATCTTAAAGATATGTTCTGCGAGGAAGTTATCGCTGTTTTTATTCACTAATCCTATGATTTCGGCCACCGGTCGGTGAAACTCAGCAATCTTCTGCGCATTTGCCGGCTTTTGCATCACGCCTACGCCGCCTACTACTTCTATTCCACCCGATTTCAGTCGGTTACGCAATGTTCCGGCTGCTGCAAGTTCAGGTTTTTTAATGACATAATAGCTTGTATGGAGTCCACCGCGTCCCACGGCTCCGCGTGTAATGAACTGCTGACCGCCATTCGGCAGCGTTGAGGCGCTCACCGAAAATGACGCACGCACTGCTTTTGCTTTTCCTTTGCGAGGTGCAGGCGGCGCATCGCCAAGATTATGGATATCGTCGAGCGGGTTGTAGAGATCAATGCCAAGAGCTGCTCTTTTCTTGGAATGCACTGATTTTTTACCACTATGCTTCGGTTGTACTTTTCCCTTTTTGTGCACTACAGGTGATTTTTTACCTTTGAAATGAGGCGTAGCTTTGACGCTTACTTTCGGATGTACTTTCGTTGCCTTCTTTGGTTGGATCATTGCCGTTTTTTTGGGAGTAATTACCGGAGCGCTTTTGGCTACCGACTGTGCAAATGACCTCGGTTCGACGGCTCTCACTGGTGAAGGAGCAGGCGACTGCGCAGTATTCACCACCACAAAAGCATCCGAAGGCGGAATAGTCTGCACATGCGGCGGATTACCCGGGCTCGCCATGACGGTTACGGTGTTGCGATTGATTCCAAGACCTGTGATGGGCGCGAGCGGCTCGACTACTTCATGATCGCCGCTATAGATATGACGTTCGGTAAGATTATCAAAATAAGTACCATCCCCATAAATTGTTCCGGTGATTTTTTTGACGCCCAAATTATCAATCTGATCGGCTAAGTCTTCGATATCCGAAGTTGTTAGAAGTGCATCTCCATGACCGACGAGATAGAGATTACCATGAATGACACCATTGGTAATCGGTGCATCGGCATAGACGGTCGTAGGAACGCCGTAGGTGCCACCGAGTGTATAGAACGCTGCAAACGTCGAAAAAAGCTTGGTTGTCGATGCCGGAGTGAGCGCATCATCGGCGTTTTTTTGGTAATACGTTTTCCGGGAATCGAGCGAATAGACCATGAGAGACGCTTTCGCGTTCGAGAGCTTCTTCTGAGTAAGTATAGAATTTAAACGGGCTTGCAGGATTGACACTGCGCTGGCACTATCCTTAGAGGAGAGTCCGGACTTGGCATTTGTAATTTTCGGGGTTGAGTCCGGCTGCGAATTGCACAGCGAATACCCAAGTATCAGGCACAACAAGAGTTGCCAGGTCATTTTCTTCATTATATCTCCATTAGTTCAAATCGGTGGGGCACCATTTGTCTCAATCCGGCTGCAATCGGATGAAACGGCAAGAATTTTGCTGCAAAAATACGGTTAATCTATAATTTGTCCGCCTTTTTTTCTCGTACGTAACATTTTATCATTCCCAAAATTGGTTCAACTCCTTGCAAAAATTGAGATTTTCTCGTGATTCCGGGCACATTCTCATCCGGCTTTCGTATTTTTGCAGTGGTTCCGTCCTTTACTTTGGGAGTATCCCCCTACGCTATGAAAATTTTACTTCTTTGTTTTGTTCATTGTTTGTTTGTGTTCAGTGCTTCTGCCCGACTCTCGGATGAATCGACGGCACTCCCGGACACGCCCGAACTCTCCACCCCGCTCGACCGGGCAATAGATATCAATCCCAACGATAATTTTATCTCATGGAAGCCCACCTTCAACGCCCGTACATATCGACTCCATTTGTCACTCAAGCCCGATTTTTCGGATACACTTCTTTTTGAAGGTAATTTGGGCGAAACGTACTATTATCTTTCAACTCTTTCGAATACAACGAATTACTTCTGGAGGGTGCGTGGTGAGAATCCACTCGGAGCCGGCGCATGGTCCACTCCCCGTCAGTTTCAAACCGATATCCCACCGGGTCAGGCAATTGTGATAAAAATTGCCGGTGCAGACTCGCTCATTGGCTATGTCGCGCTCAATGCCGGCACGTCATGGACCGGTTTTTACTTCAATTCCAAAATCAAATCACTCGACAGCAATAATACAGTCGTGTTCACCGAAAAGGACTTCCCAGCTCTCTTTGCCGGAGATTTTACGGTCAGACGCATTGACTTCTTAGGGCTTGATTCTAAAGTACTTATGGGTCACATGTATTATGATTATACCTTCACTGCCTATTATCCGAGTCCGAAACGGGTGGATATATTGGTGCAATTCCACAAAAAAAGTATCGTGCCGGCGGAACGCTATCCGGGCTGGGGATATTATCTCAAGAGCGAGCTCCCTCTCACGGCGCTGATCCCGCCGCAAGGATTAGTGAAAGCGATTAACCCGGCTAAACCTCCCGTCATGCTCGTTCATGGCTGGGGCGGCTGGCAATGGCTCTCGACGCCTGACAATCTTTCAAGCAAATACGACACATGGCAATACCTCTATCCCTTTGATTCTCCAATGGATACGACGGCAGTTTTCTTGGGTCGCGCCCTCGATGCGGTGTCGGCGTATTATGCAGGAACCAAAGTCGGCGTGGTAGCACACAGCACCGGCGGACTCGTCGCCCGTACGCTGATTCAAAGTAAAAATTACTCGAACAATATCAGTAAATTACTGCTGCTCGGTACACCGAATCATGGTTCGTATCTGGATTATAAAGTCACGTTTACCGATGAATTTTTTCGTGTCGGCAATGAATTCCTGCAGCGGTTTGATGCGTATTCACCGCTGATGAAGGATATTACGCCGGCGAGTCCGTTTCTCTTTGCGCTTAATTCCAAAGCACCGAAACAGCTTTTCCCGGGCGCAGATAACTCCTTGACATATCTCACGATAGCCGGAACGAATCCCATGGCTCTCGCAGTCACGCACAGCGAGAATCCCACACAGGAAGATGGAGCCGTTGCAATCCAAAGTGCGAATTTATTTGAGTGGAATATCCCGCTTGCGACCGTCCCGCTGGCACATGCGCCGAATAGCAGTACTGATGTCACGAAGAATTTACTACAGCATTCATCCGGTCTGATTGATGCGTTTTTTAATGGACAATATTCACCCGAATTCCCTGCTTTCGACTTTGAAATCGCCGTCGATGGGCTCTGGTTGCGCCATGATTATGTGGTGAAGCCGGATAGCAGGTATAGTCAAAATAAAAAAATCGTCGAACTTACTATTCCTGATTTTACCGACAGGCGTTTTGATATTCTCACCAATTCTGCGGCGAATATCCTGACGTTTGCTCGTCCCTATTCAGCGCAGAGTGATGCACAATTATTCCTGCAACGCCTTGGTAATACGTATAATTACTTTGGAATTAATTCCCAGGGGATTGGCGGTATCGGGATGCCGTTTTCGACCGGCGTCCATACTCTCCGCTTTGCTGATTGGATTTGGATATCCACAAGCGGCCGCCCTTCTCCGCGCATCGTGCCGATCGAGTCGGATACGACGATGGCGTTGAAGTATTTATCGACGACCATGCAGTCCGTCAATCCGAAATCAGCTCTTCTCAAAAGCTGGCTGCTGGGCAGTGACCACCGTCAGGATGTGCAGCTCGCCGCGCCCGTACGAGATACGATATATTTCACGGTAGATGATTACATGGATACGATGCTCATTGTGCAGTTTGCGCCGATTGATTCGACACCTTCTGCTCTGGTGCAGGCGCCGAATACTACTGCCGGATTACAACGCTTTACACTCATTGCTCCCAATGGAGTGACTGTCGACACCAACGGCTATTCCAAAACCCTCTATCCTCCTTATGATACAGGCGGATACAAGAGCTTCCACAATGACAATGTATCGTATTATACCATGGCTCGCCCCGTTCCCGGACGCTGGAAAATCGTCACATCTGCTACGAATTCAACTTTTGTACAGTCCTATTTAAGCGCTGTGTCACTCAAGATTGCAATCGCAGACTCACTGTTTGCACCTAATGACACTGTTCACTTTACCGTCGTTCTCCCAAAGTTCTTCTATTCTAATCAAAAAGTTACTGCGGCACTGGTGGCTCCTTCCGACCTAGTGCCCACACCGCTGACGCTCACTCAAAAAGCCGACACGCCGCTCGAATATCATGGATGGTTCGTCGCTCCCTCGAATGGCATCTACCGCATATCGGCGAATCTTCAATGCGACTTCCCGGCAGGTCCGATTGAACGCACCACTTCCCGCACCGTCGAAGTCACCGACGCGCTTCCCGATGCGCCGTTTCTCGTCTACCCTGTGGATAATGACTCAAGCGTTGCCCTCAATCTTGCGCTCAAGTGGCGTCAGGATACGAGAGCGCGGTCGTATAGAGTGCAATTCTCCAAAACACGGAATTTCTCGCAGATATTGAATGATTCGTTGGGTGTCGTGCCCGAACAGTACGTTGTGAAGAAGCTCGATGTGAATACAAATTACTATTGGCGCGTGCGTGCCAAAAACGCTCGCGGACTGAGCGACTGGTCGGTGGTACATCGATTCAAAACTACTGCTTACCCATATCTCACACCCACACTTACCGCTCCTGCCAAGGGAAGTTCGACGATACAAAGTGTGTCGAACATGACGTGGACATTACCTGTCAGCGCAGAAAAATCGCGGATTCAGATAGCAAGAGATACGACGTTTAATCCCCCGCTTGCTCTTGATACGGTCGTTAAAGCATCGTCGCTGGCCTTCAAAATGCAGAGCAATACCAAGTATTACTGGCGCGTAAAAGCGACCGGTGCGGATGGTGAGAGTCCATGGTCAGAATTCTGGAATTTCAAACGCTTACTGCCGAGTCCGACTCCGCTATTGCCGGCTAATAATTCCACCAATCTCCCCTTGAATATTACGCTCAAATGGTATTCTCCGGAAATTTCGATGCGGTTCGTGGTGCAGATTTCGTCCAAGCCGGACTTTTCCGAACTCGTTTTTAATCAAACAACTCTCGGTGATACAATCATTTACGCTAATGTTCCTTCGAATTACACTGTTTTCTACTGGCGTGTCAAATGGATACTCACCGACGGCACGGAGAGTAATTGGTCGGATGTGTGGCGTTTCACCACGATAGTTGCCAAGCCGCGTCTCGACTCGCCGGGTGATCAGGTGACGGGAGTGAATTTGAATCCTACACTGACATGGAATTCGGTCACGGGCGGAATGTCCTATCACCTGCAAGTATCGACGGATCAGACATTTACCACTAAATACTTCGAAGATTCGCTCTTAATTGTCATTGCAAAATCATTTAAAAATCTCCCTCCGCTCACGAATTTTTACTGGCGTGTGCGTGCCCGAACAATCGACGGCAGCGGCAGTGAATGGTCAGATGTGTGGAAATTCCGCACGGGTGAACCGATTACGGGTGTTGATGAACGAAGCCTACGTACCACATCGATCGATATTTACCCGCAACCGACCGGACAATTTGCTTTCCTGAAAATCACGAGTGACCGGCCGACAGAATATTCGGTAAAAATTACAGATATTCTTGGTGCTGAGGTTTATCGTCGTATGAACGTCATGATGAAGGACACTGAGGACATCGTACCGATTGAACTACCGGACGCACGGGGCGTATATTTCTGTTCGGTACAGCTGGGAGCACAGATGTACACACGGATGATTCTCCGGAAGTAATTTACACGCAGAAGATTACATAACTCATCGCAAAAAACATAACGCAGCATGGCAAAAACAAAACCTACCCTTTTCGAGCAACTCAAGAGTGAGGAAGCAATTGAGAATCCGCAGGAACCGACGGGTGTTCGCTTTTCGCCAATTGTGCGGTGGTGTATAATTATTATTACCCTTGTCAGTTGCACGGCTTTGTTCCCGAGTCGCAGTGGTATTTCCGATACGGCATCGCTTTCCGGCAGTTCGATGATAGGTCTGAATTGGCCGGAGGAAACGCTTAAGGCGAATTTCACCTTTCCTATTTACAAGTCGCAGGCAGTGTATCAGGCAGAAGTGAAAAAAGCGCGGGAATTTGCGCCCCCTGTTTTTACGGTCAACCCCGTGACGCAGCGTATTGCAGCCCGGAATGCCGATGCGATTCTTCAAGCAATTACTTCGCTCTCCGACGGTGCTTCCACGACACAAAGTTTGCCGCTATCTGAGTCTAACGCACGGAAATGCATGCAGTTCGACCCGGTGTTCCGCCGCAAGGCCGTCGCGCGGATTGATCGTGAATTACTCCGATTGCTCAATGCAGTCTATCAGACCGGTTTTTTGAATGTCTCACGCGATCATTTCCCGTCGGCTGATATTACGATCAAGCAAACATCGGTTGCCGAACAAATTCTCCCGTCTGAAAAATTTCTCGACTCTGCGGCGATGCTCAAGCTTTCGGAGTCGATGCTGCGAACATCACTGGCGACCAATGAAGCTGACATTGCGATAGAAATTGCCGTGAAGTCATTTATTCCTAATTTGATGTATTCTTCGCAGGCATCAGAAGATGCCCGTAAGCTTGCCGAGCTCTCCGTTCCCAAAACCATCGGGCTTGTTCGATCGGGTGAAATTATCATCGCTAAAGGCGAGCGTATCACCGAGAATACGGTACTAAAAATACAGTCCTACAGCACTTCTCGCATCCTCCATGGCGAAAAAGACATATCATGGGTGATTATTCTTGGTAATCTCGGGCATACCGCTGCGATATATTCGATTCTTCTCCTGTTCCTCTTTTATATCCGGAGAGCGATGTTTAATGACAATTTACAGCTCGCCGGACTCAGTGCGATGATGTTTTTTGTTGCGCTTCAGGCATGGGCGACCCTCCATATTAACGTAAGCTTTGCCATTGAATATGCGGTAATTATACCGACATTGTCGATGCTGTTTGCGATACTGTTTGACTCGCGTACTGCATTTTATGCGACAGTCTCGATGTCTCTCCTGCTTGCCGGTATCCGTGGTAATGATTATTCTACAGCAGTATCGATGATGCTCGCCGGTATGTTTGCTGCCTACACAGTACGCGATTTACAGAGCCGAACGCAGATTTTCAAGTCCATTTTTTCGGTGTTTTTGGGGTTTGCTTTACCAATTGCCGCACTCGGCGCTCAGCGCACGCTGGAGCTTCAAACGCTTGGTTCACAACTTGTCGTCGCACTCATCAATTCTGCTATTTCACCGCTTATTACATTTGGTATGTTGTTTCTGGTTGAACGTACTTTTAACATCGTCACCGACCTGCGCCTGCAGGAATATGACAACCTCGATCATCCTCTGTTGGTAGAATTATCCGAAAAAGCTCCCGGCACGTATCAGCACACGCTCACGATCGCTCGACTGTCGGAAGCTGCGGCGCGGGCTATCGGCGCCAATGCATTGCTGGCAAAGGTGGGAGCATATTATCATGATATCGGTAAAATTGCCAAGTCAGAATATTTTGTCGAAAATCAAATCAATATTGATAATAAACACGATCGCCTGCAGCCGCGGAAAAGCGCGTCGGTGATTCGGGATCATGTCGAGGAAGGTATGGAGCTCGCACAGGAATACAAGCTCCCCCGCAGAATATCGGATTTTATTCCCATGCATCATGGCACGATGCTCATAAAGCATTTTTATGCAAAGGCATTGGAAGATGCTGAGGCGAACGGAACAGAAGTGCAGGAAGCTGATTACCGGTATCCGGGACCCAAGCCCGCCACCCGTGAAACAGCCATCGTCATGCTCGCCGATGCAGCCGAAGCACTCACCCGCGCCCGCAATGATGATGACCGCGATGACTTTGAGCAAACCATGGACTCTATCATCCGCGACCGTCTCCTCGATGGTCAATTCGATACCTGCGATCTGACGATGAAAGATATTCAGCTCATCAAAGAAGCATTTGTGAAGAATTTAGTCGGCATCCACCATCATCGCATTCAATACAAAACACTTCCGGGCGATGAAGCCGGCGATACAGAACGATAATAGCCCGCAGATACCTATTCTACGGGCTATAATTGAATGCTACTCTCGACGAATCACCCGTCATGCTCAAACGACATGAACACTCCGGTACAAAACGATGCAACTACTTCTATCTAAGCATGATATATCCAAACACCTTACGCTTTCGGTCGTATTGATGCGTTTGCAATAATCATAGCAACGACAATAAACACGATATTTTTGATAATGTACTGCCCGATAAGCGATGGCCTGTAGGGAAATGCATCAAAACACAAATGAGTGACCATAATCATCGGCAGGAATGTTCCGATCATGTGTATCAGCATCATGGTAGTAGTCACCAATACCGTACGCCGGGAAAGCAATCCGAGACCAATGATGACCTCCCAATAGCCGAGAGACGGAACAAGGATCTCCGGCGGGAACCACGGAAATGTAAGAGCGACAAGGTCATGAGCAGGGCTGATGCCGGCGATTTTGAGTGCGCCGAACCAACAATACACGATTGCGACAGAAATACGCAGCCAGAGTATGCTGTGGTTGGAAATTGCGGTACTACATTTTGATATAAAAGAGTTGCGGGAGGGTTCAGACTGCATAGCGACACCTTTTTTGTTTGGATGGAACTTCATTTCTACCGGAAGGAAACACAGGAATACGTTCGACGCACTACAAAAATACTGAATTCCGAAATACAGTTATGACTGATGGTGGTTGTTCCCAATCTTCTGTCGGAAGTTTTTTTCACTTGCTTCGAAGGATTCCTTCGAATTTCCGGACAATGTCACTACTTGACAAAAACACGTTCCTCGTACCACAGTAATTCGGTAATTTTGCTCTCCATTCTCTCCATTTTTCAATACTTCGAAAGCGTGCATGAAGATTACAGATTCAACAATTGCGGTCATTACCGGTGCATCGTCCGGTATCGGTGCCTCCCTTGCCGTGCAGCTCGCCGCTCGTGGCGTAGCCGTCGCCCTTGTCGCCCGCAGAAAAGACCGTCTCGATGAACTCGTTGGAAAAATTACTGCTACCGGCGGCAAAGCATTTGCCGTAGTAGCCGACGTTTCCCTAAAATCACAAGCAGAAGATGCAATTCAACAGGCAATTGCACATTTCGGTGGAATTTCTCTACTTATCAATAATGCCGGTCGAGGCAATCTTGCATCGGTCGAAGATACGCCGAGCAGTCAATTAGAGTCAATTTTCGGGGTAAATGTATATGCATTGTGGTACACGACTGCTGTTGCATTACCCATACTGAAACAGCAACGCCACGGCGCGATAGTTACGGTGTCAAGCGTCGCAGGCACCATCGGCTATCCGTATGATTCTGCGTATGTTGCTGCGAAGCACGCCGCAATTGGATTCCACGCGTCACTCCGAGCCGAACTGGTCGAAACGGGTGTAGAGTCGTATGTCGTTTGCCCGGCTGGTGTGATCACCGAGTGGGGTGCGGTGACCGAAGGCGGTGCAATCGGCGAACTCTTCATGGGTGGAATTAAACGTTCACGCGCCATCGCCCGTGAGCGTGGTCTCCCGCTGACTCCCCTGTCCAAGATGATAAGCGCCGACACTGCCGCGTCGCTCATCATAGCCGGTATTGAATCGGGTGAAGAAACGGATATTTTTACCCATGAAGGCACGAAAGAACGTGCGGTACGCGCTACCATCAATCGACGTGATGTCGAAACAGAAATGCTCCCTCTCTTTCTTGGGTTGCAAGCAGAATACGCCGAACGTTATCCGAAGAAAAATACGTAATCTATTGATTTCCATGAAAATACCGATACTATTCTTCACATTGACAGCCGTGATGATACTCTCGCAGCACCCTGCAAGCGGTGCTGTGGACTCGTCATACGCCACGGGTAGCGCTCCACCACCAAAGTCGTGGACAGTACCCAATCGTGAAGTGTATCGACCGAAGGTAGCCGTAGTGCTTTCCGGCGGAGGAGCGCGTGGACTAGCGCAGATAGGTGTGCTCAGGCAACTGGAAGAGGCAGGAATTCCGATTGATTATATCGTCGGCACCAGTATCGGAGCAATCGTCGGTGGCTTGTATGCATCAGGATATTCTGCCGGACAGCTCGATTCGATACTCTCTTCGGCAGAATGGGAAAAAATCCTCTCCCTTAGAGGTGAGCAGCAACGGTCAGATCTCTTCCTCGATCAAAAAATTGAAAATGACCGGAATTTATTGACTGTTTGGTTCAACAATCTTAATGTCGTCATCCCGCAATCGATTTCCGGTGGCATTCGGCTCACGTCATTGCTTCAGGAGCTCATCTGGAACGCTCCATATCATTCGGATACTGATTTCAACCGACTGCGTATTCCCTTCAGGGCTGTGGCTACTGATCTTGTGCATGGCAGAGTCGTCGCGCTAAAGTCCGGTAACTTAGTCAATGCAATTAAGGCGAGCGCAACCGTTCCGCTGAGATACACGCCTATCACTATTGATTCTATGATCTTAGTCGACGGCGGTATCCTCTCCAATCTTCCCGTTGATGCGGCTGAGGAATTTGCCCCGGATATCGTCATCGCTGTCAATACGACCTCTCCGATGCTCCCTCCGTCTGAACTCAATACACCGTGGAATGTCGCCGATCAGGTGGTGACGACCATGATGTTACAGCAAAATCGCATTGAGTCTCATTCAAGGTTTAAGCATTATTTTGTTATAGAACCACGGCTTAAGAACTGGGATAATACTGATTTTTCCGATATTCGATGGCTGATATCTCAGGGTGTAGCTTCTGCAATGCAGGTAAAAGATACCCTCCTGGATATTCTCACCAAGGTCGAAGATTCAATTTTCCAGGCTCGGTTTGTATCGCCCCATATTGCATCCGGGACGCTAGCTTTGCAGATTACCGGCGAACATTTCTCATCCAAAACGCTTATTGCAGAGAATAGTGTTTCGTCCCCCCTCAGTTCGCGGGTAAGCATAAAAGCCATGGGGCAATTTGTACGCGAAGCATTATCCCCGGACATGCAATCTTCTGTAGAATCAATGTGTTGGACGCTTCAAGACCCCAATACAGTCTCGAGTACCCTGCGTGTTTATCCGAAAGTACAGAGACTCACTCTCCTTGCAACGGACGTCATAGACTCACTCCTGAGTACTCCCCCGCCGACAATTTCATATTATTCTCCGTTTGAGCTCTCTAAACTCACATATACTATCACCACACGACTCAGAAAAGCCGGACTTTCGTTCGGACGAATAGAGTCGACCCACTTTGATCCGACACTCGGACATTTAACCATAAAGATTTCCGAAGGTATCCTGAACGCCATTTATCCTCATGGCAATACGATCGTACCACAATCGGTGATAGTACGTGAGTTTGAAACCGGGTCGAATACTCCGCTCACCGGTGCCTCCCTGCAGACAAGCTGGGATAATATCCATAGTACGAACTATTTCTCCCGTATTGACTTCACACCGCATTACTCTGACAGTGGCTCGGTTGACCTGCATGTGAATCTGCAAAGTCAGGCAAATGAACGGCTACGAATCGGTGCTCGGATAGACAATGAGCGTAGTGCTCAGGCATCGGTGGATTTTATTCATGAACATCCGTTTGGTATTGACAATAGAGCATTTCTCAGAGTTTCCGGGAGTGGACGTAATTTTTCTACACTCATCGGACTGGAAGCATTTCGAATATTTACTTCGTTCTGGTCAGATGCTGTCAGCTTCTATTGGGATGAGCGGGATATTTATTCCTATACCCGCACAATTAATAAACGGGGTGACCGGTTCGAATTCGAACGCTCCGGTGAACAGGCGTTCGAACGCTACGGGCTACGGGCGGAGCTAGGCCGTCAAATCGAGCGTAAGGGTAAGTTTTATGTGCAATTGCGCTACGAGCAGCAACGCGTCTATGACCTGAATAATTCGTTCAGACCTTCATTTCAACCGCTTACGGCGATCAAAATCGCTGCTCGATTTGATACACAGGATCGTACCGATCTCCCTAGTGAAGGTCGGATTCTCGATATGAATGTCGAGTCAACGATTATTAATTCTCCCGATGCATTGAATTTCTCGAAAGTTCAATTCAAATACAAGTCCACCTTCAGCTTCGGCAGTTCTGCTTTGTCCCCGTCGATTAACTTTGGCTTTGGTGACGGTACGCTGCCGCTCACCGAACAGTTTATGCTTGGCGGCGAAGATATGTTTTACGGAAAACGTGAGGAAGAGGAGCGCGGCCGTCAGATTGCCCTTACCTCCATGGAATACAGATTAAAATCACCGATTAGTTTGTTTTTTGACACCTATCTCTCCACACGCTACGACATGGGTGCCGTATGGGAGAATTTCTCGACCATAAAATTCAGCGGGCTCAAGCATGGCCTGGGATTTTCCCTTCAACTTGATACACCCGTTGGACTTGCGAAAATTTCTATAGGTCGGAGTATATATTTTATTACCAATCCGGATGGTGCTGTTCGGGGTCCTATCCTGGGGTATTTCAGCATCGGTTCAAAATTCTAATCCCTTCTCTCATCATGGAATCAACGTCCCTCATAAATCTCGAATCATTACTGGAGCTCAGCGCACGGTTGAATGAATCAAACGACGAAGAATTTATCCTGAATTCGACACTTCTGACGCTCATGGGGAAATTGCGGACTGTACGCGCTTGTGTACTGCTGCCCAATGTCGAACAGTCCACCTTTGAAATCGCTCTTGCCAAAGGACGCACCGCGCTTACGGAAATCGATTATTTTCAACTCAAAGAATTACGGGAATTGATGGCTGACTCGCCTGCTGAACGTCAACTCATCGATGCCGGCTATGTGTATGTAATGCCACTCTGTTACCACCAATCCCTCCTCGCCGGTATATGCCTCGGCAAGCCACTTCTTGCAGCGCTGACACCCGAAGAACGCCACTACGCATCGCTCGTGTGTACTATTGCAGCTAATGCTCTGCAAAATGCACGTTCTACGCAGTCGCTCCTGCGTTCACGTACACAAATAGAAATCCGTAATCAACTCGTGACGGCGATGTTTGAAATGAGCCGTGAATTCAGCACCGTGCTTTCGAGAGATCAAATTCTGAAGATGTTTTCCTATCGCCTCATGGGACAGCTCATGGTGAGCAGGTTTTCGATGTTTTTACGGAAGCCGAACGACACATTTGAAGTAATTATCAATCGACTCGGCGCTGAAATACCGCAGGAATATCTCCGTGAATTTGCAGGAATTGCGCTGCCGACGGTAACGGAATATATACCTACGACCACGGAAATCAAAGAATTTACCGAATCACACGGCATTAAAGTAATCTCACAGATGATGATACAGGGCGAGGTCAAGGGCGTACTCGTCGTCGGCAAGAAAATGCACGGCGAGCTCTTTACGCGTGACAATGTGTCTTTTGTCGAAGCCCTTGGTAATACTACTATTTCCGCACTGGAAAATGCCCGATTGTTTCAGGAGGAAGTTAATAAAAAACGCCTTGAAAGCGAACTCGCCCTTGCCCATGAAATTCAAGCCAAGCTGTTACCGGGTACAATCCCGCATCTACCCGGTTTTGACCTCGCGGCTGCAAGCATTTCGTCAAAACAAGTCGGTGGTGATTATTATGATTTTATACCCCTCTCGAAGACCGAAATGCTCGTCGCTATCGCCGATGTCTCCGGCAAAGGTATGCCCGCTTCCCTGCTGATGGCCAATGTGCAGGCAGCACTTCGGGTGCTTGCCCCGCTTCGGTTGGATCTGCCCGATATGGTCGAACGTATCAATTCCATAATCTATCAGAATACCGGCGCAGATAAATTTATCACGTTTTTTTGCGGCATTCTCGATGCGAATACCGGACAATTCGACTACATAAATGCCGGGCATAACCCGCCGTTGCTTTTACGCAGTGATGACTCTATGCAGGAACTCAAGCTCGGTGGCATTATCCTCGGAATACTCGATACACCACCGCCCTATTCCGTCGGAACGGTGACTATCGAATGCGGTGAAACGTTGCTGCTTTTTACCGACGGAGTGTCGGAGGCGATGAACAGTGAAGATGTGGAATTCGGTGATGCGATGACCGGCGCGACCCTGCGGACTACAGCTCACTTACCGGCAGCCAATGCAGTTGAAAAATTTATCCAAGCCGTTCAATATCATGCCGGTAGCGCTCCTCAGTCAGATGATATTACGCTTGCGGTAATCAAACGATTATAATATACTTCGACCATGACAGAGAAGGTAATGACCAAATACGCCGAATTCTGCATGATGGAAGTGCAGTTCAAATTCCCGGCTTTTTTCGTTTTGATGCCCTTTCGATGTCATTACCCGACGTAAAACCCGTATTTTTGCAGGCGGCGCTTGACAATAGTGCCGAGATGCAATACTGCCGCTCCCGATTCCTGAAAACAGCTAGTTGTGAACGTGTTTCCTGTACTACAGTCCTTTGCTTATGAATGTTGATGAACTGAAGTCTCTCCTCGAAGCAGCCGAGCAAGCCGAACGCTCTCAGAGCTTTACAGAAGCCGAGCAGCTTTTGGAGAGAATCGTTTCCATTCTTTCACCGCAATCCGACCACGCCTTTTCCCCCGAGATTTTTATTCACCGACAGAGAACACTTTCCACTGAATTCAAGTATCTTCTTGCACGCATCTATCAGTTCGCAGGAGCCGTCCACTTCCGTTTAAGTCATTACTCCAACTCTTTGCAATTACAAAATAATGCACTAGATTTATGGATAGAACTTCAGGATGGTCGGAGGTGTATTGAACAAAAAATATCGCTTGCTGCATTATATTCTCTTGAGGCATGGGACGGGCATAATTTTGAAAAAGCCGAGGAATATCTTCAGAGTGCGCTTGACCAAAGCACGGCAATTCACCGAAAAAAAATAGAGTCACAGGTTCATGAGCGGCTTGCGGACTTGTATATGCATCAAAGGGTCTGGGGGAAATTTGCCGACCACTTCCGTAAGTACGTTTTTATTAAAGATGAATTACAGGAGGAGGAAGCGCGCGAACAGGCAATGAAGTTCGAGCGGGAAAAGGAAAAAGCGCGACTTGAAGCCACCGAATCTCTCCTTCACCGAATGCTGCCGCCATCGATTGTTGCCAGGATGATGAACGGAGAGACAAATATTGCCGATTATCATGAAAATATTTCTGTCTTATTTGCTGATATCGTTGGATTTACGCCAATTGCCACGAATATGTCGGCAGCATCGCTCCTGAAATTTATGAATGTGCTCTTTGAGCGCTACGACGAGATTGCTCAAAAACACGGTTGTGAACGTATTAAGACCATTGGAGACGGTTACTTAGCATTATGCGGCGCTCCCGAAGTCGCACACGACCATCATGAGCGGATCACAAAAATGGCGATCGATATGCAGTATTATGCGACTCATGCCGATGAGGATCATCTGCGTTTGCTGCCTGAGGGAATGGATTTCCATGTGCGCATCGGCGTGCATTGCGGACCCATTGTCGCCGGAGTGATTGGTACCGGAAAGATCAGTTACGATATTTATGGCGATACGGTCAACATTGCAGCGCGGATGGAATCTTATAGCGACCCGGATAAGATTCATGTGAGCAAGGAGTTTAGAGATGCTGCGATTGGATTCGAACGGACAGCCAATATACGCTTTACCGATCGCGGCGAAATCGATATCAAGGGCAAAGGAATCATGAATACGTTTTTTTTAGAACGCAACGACATGAGTTTATAAGGAATAGCACCTTGGATGTTGCCTATCATCAGTAAGCTGAACATAGGGATACTGCATCCCGCACAGTATGCAATGCTGTGGATAGCTAGCAGGAATAACAATGCTTTACGAACGAACCGAATACTACTATGACTGTTACCATTGATAAATACTCGGGATTTTGCTGGGGTGTCGTCCGCACGGTACAAATTGCAGAAGAAAGTCTTGCCCTGGATTCTAATGTCTATGTTTTAGGGCATATTATCCACAACCCACGGGAAATTGAGAGGTTAGAGAACAAAGGTCTCAAGACAATTGCCGTCCGGGACTTTGATACTATCGCCGGTACCGGAGCAAAAGTGCTCATTCGCGCTCATGGCGAACCACCGGAGACCTACAGAAAAGCGTATTCCATGGGCATTGAAATTATCGATGCGACCTGTCCGGTGGTGACTAAGCTGCAGGAACGTGCCCGAAAATTTTATACCCAAGGATATCAGGTCGTGGTTTTCGGCAAAGCAGACCACGCAGAAGTCCTCGGCGTTCGCGGCGTCTGCAACGATGAATGCCTCGTCGTCAAGGATGTCCAAGACGCACTCGCTCATGTGGATTTGACGAAAAAAACGGTGCTGTTTTCGCAAACAACGATGGATAGACCTGGTTTCAGTCAAATTGCTAAAGCATTGAAAGAAAAAATAACTGAAGAAGTGGTTGTTGATACAATGGAGAGTATAGCAACGGAGTTTCATGCCAAAGACACAATTTGCGGACAAGTCTCCGGCCGGGAAAGTCACCTCACTAAATTCGCGCAGGAAAATGATGTGGTCATCTTTGCAGCAGGGAAAGCATCCTCCAACGGTAAAGTGCTTTTTGATGTGTGCAAAGCAGCAAATCCACGCACGTATTTCATCGAAGACATCACAGAACTCCGCGCAGAGTGGCTCGAAGGAGCAGAAAAAATCGGTATCAGCGGAGCGACGAGTACACCGCAGTGGTATATGGAACTCGTCAAATCGGCAATCGAAGGAAAAGTTCCGGCTTTAGAATATGAATTGCCGGTGCTTCAATAAGAAGAAGATGGAATTATTCTTAAAAATTACACTTGAAAATTATACTATTTACAAACTTTACTTCATGAGGTTGGATATGATGGCTGTTAATTTAGTCTTGATTGCTGTGGCAGCATTTATGCTCACAATCACCTTTATCGTTGTTGCGCAGGAAATCAGCGTTTGGCTTGGACTTGGAATGTTCGTTGCAAGCTGCTACGGCGCATATAAAATCATCGGCTCACGGCTGACGAAATTGTAATTCAACAGTACGATACGAATCGATAGATTGCACGTTGGGTCAAGGGTACACTCTGCAGTAAGAGGCATGCCGCGTATCAAAAGCGGCATGAATATACGCAACCAACTGATTTACAATCAATTCGTTGATTTTACCAATGTGTACTTGCTGTAGTGTACTTTGATACAATACACTGCTATCGGACTGTTGCCTCCTCCCCATATTCCCTTATTACAGTTATCATGAGCATTAAGAAACTCGCACGGTCATTTCTGAATTTCCTTCACATTGATCTCAATAAAGGTCTTGAATATGACCGGCTTACAAAAGATGTTCTCAAAAAGGTCATCCGTCACGATTCTCATTGCATTGATGTCGGCTGTCATGAAGGTGAAATTCTCGATATTATGCTCTCGCTCGCTCCTGACGGCAATCATGTGGGATTCGAACCTATACCTGAAATGTATCTTGCGCTCAAGAATAATTACGCATCAAGGGCTACGATTTACGGATATGCGCTGTCGGACTCCAAAGGCACAGCAACCTTTCAAGTAGTCAAAAATGCTCCTGCTTACAGCGGCCTTCAACGTCGGAATTACAATATTCCCGATCCTCAGATCCAAGAAATCACCGTCGAAGTGACGACACTCGATGCGATAATCCCACCGACGACCAAAATTGCACTGCTGAAAATTGATGTCGAAGGCGGCGAACTCGCCGTTATGAAAGGCGGGCATCACCTCTTACTCCGCGACAAACCGGTCATCATCTTCGAATGCGGATTAGGTGCAAGTGATTATTATGGCACACAGCCGGAAGAAGTGTATCGGTATCTGAACGCGGACATTGGACTCAACATCGCAACGCTTCGCATGTATCTCCAAGGAAAACAATCGCTTACTTTGAAAGAATTCTCTCATCTCTATGCTACCAACAAAGAATATTACTTCGTTGCATTCCCATAAACGAATACCGGATACGCCGGGACAGACTGACGATTATATGTGCCACTATCAGCTAGGTGCTCAATGACCGGCCTCCTCCATCATTGCGAAATTTACGTCTCCCATCTCGAACGCTCAATCCGATTCTGGCATTGGCTGCTGACCGAAAAATTCAACTATACTGTTTACCAACAATGGGATAGCGGAATAAGCTTCAAGTATCGAGACACCTATTTGGTTTTTGTACAGACCGAAGAAAAGTACAACCATACCGCCTATCATCGCAAGCACACCGGACTCAATCACCTCGCTTTTCATGCCTCTAGCCGCGAATTTATCGATCAAATCACCGACGAACTCCGCACACGGAATATTCCTCTGCTCTATCCTGACAAACACCCTTATGCCGGTGGTGATGATTATTATGCCGTGTTTTTTGAAGATCCAGATAGAATCAAAGTCGAAATAACTTATACGCCCGATTCATTTTAACACTTTTTATACTATATACTTCCATGATTCAAACTCTCAACCGTCACAAAACCATCTGGCTGAAATACGATTTACCGGCCGGACTTTCGGTTTTTTTGGTAGCCCTGCCCCTTTGTCTTGGTATCGCCTTAGCATCGGGCGCTCCGTTGTA
>JBPOHH010000004.1:0-4570 GCA_052035765.1 Bacteroidota bacterium | reverse complement strand
GGTTTGGGAATATTATCCTATTTTCGCGGAAATTACTTCAATCATAAAAATTCATACAAACACATGGACACACAATCTCTCACACGCTGCGGTTGGACCGGCGGGCGTGACCTTGACACACAGTATCATGATCTCGAGTGGGGCGTTCCCCTGCATGATGATCGCAAGCATTTTGAATTTATAATATTAGATGGTTTTCAGGCAGGACTCAGCTGGGCGACGATTCTCAAGAAGCGGGAGAATTTCAGGCGCGCCTTCGATGATTTTGATGTCGAAAAAGTAGCAAATTACGGTGAGGAAAAGCTCGCTGACCTCATGCAGGACGCCGGCATTATCCGCAACAAACTCAAAATCCATTCGGCAGTCCGCAATGCGCGTGCGTTTATTGAAGTGCAGAAGGAATTCGGTTCTTTTGACAAATATATCTGGCAATTCACCGGCGGAAAAACGATCGTCAATTCCTGGAAAACGATGAAAGAGATACCGTCGCGCACCCAAGAGTCGGATGCCATGAGCAAGGATTTACTCAAGCGCGGGTTTAAGTTTGTGGGTTCTACTATATGCTACGCGTATATGCAGGCAGCAGGCATGGTCAATGACCATTTGGTGGGATGTTTTCGATATGAGGAGGTGCATTTCGGCTACGCTCAATGACCTTTTGTTTGCATCGTATCTTCTCCGATTACGATGACCGTGGTAGCGGATTGCAACCTTGTTGAATTTCTGACACATGTAAACTACCTGGTGTGTGGATTCACCGCTGAGATCACCTCTATGGTGCTAGTTTGCATTCGATTAGGTGTATTATAAGTACTTGATACCCGGCAATACAAGGTATTTTCAGGCAAGAGAATACGACTTACATTCTCAGAAAAGTTTTCACTATTGTCATTTGCTCGTTTCTCAATTCAATTATATATAGACCAGTTACTAAATCTGTTGTTGGAAGGATAGTAGAGATTCCATGCATGGTATAGGTTCCAACTACTTGTCCCAGCGTGTTGTATATGGTGATTGCCGGGGGCGGCATCGGAGCATTCAACCATCGAAGTTCAATTTCGTCACGTGAATGAGAGAGTATTTCAACGGAATTGTCAATTGTTGTTTCGTCGACTCCGGTAATTGTCTTGGAATCAAATACCGAAAAGCTTCCCAAAGAGGTTATTCCCTTTTGGGTGAGACTGTACACGGTATCGGAAATATCCACAGCTTCATCTGACGGGTTAGTAACCCAGAGTCCGTTGGCATTATGTGAAATGTAGGATATTTTACGGTTAAATCCATTCTTTTCCATCAACGAAGTCCACTGTAACTGTAGCTTCATATTAAGATTATCCTGATTAGTCGCACTAATATTCCATGTAGCACCGACGACAGGTTGAGTATTCGATAGTTCTTCTCCTGTTATTCCTTTGGATTTGACTGAATTCATCACGCCGACTTGTATAGTTCGACTCGCTGACCCCGGGTTCATGGTGATTTTTGCCGGTGAATAGTGTTTTGAAGTGCCAATCGGGAAAAGTACAGGATTACCGTCACTCAGAACATGTATTCCCACTGCTCCATCCGACTCGGTGCTGATGTATGAAGTGCTACCGCCGCCGAGAATGATACCGGATTCACCCATTCGAAGCACTGATTGGCCGACATCTAATGATCCTTTGATTAACAAAAGCGTATCTTTTATGTTCACCAGAGACCCAACACGCATAAATCCACCATTAGCAATGTTAATTTTCATTGTTTTCAATGAATTTTCCGCAGGAGCAAATGGTACTTCTCGTTGTGGCGGAGTCGAAGTGAGTATCGAGAGAGACGACGTAGAATCTGAGTAGAAAAGTCCGGATCCGTTAGCTGCTATATCTCCCCTAATAGTTAGTTCATTACCATACCATGACAATCCCCCATGTTTTAAAGATAGTACTCCGGCTATCGTAAGAGGTGTAGCAAGGTGTACGACTTTATCGTTACAATCTATCGTAAGATTCCCTATTGTACCCACCGTTTGCAGCGAGCTAATACCCCCCGAAGATAGAATCGTCATGTTTGAAGCAGGGTTGACCAATATTTTACCATTACCGGATACAACGCTTCCGGTATCGAGAACTAAAGTATTTCCATTGAGATTAAGACTTCCACTCGTATTCATGAACAAAACGCCGCTTATCGTAAGCGAGGAAGCTGGAGTAACTCTAATTCCTTCACCGAGAATGGTAAGATCATGGATGCTTTGTCCACTATAGGGCAAAGAAATCGGTGCACTGCTTTTTGAATCTAGTATGAGATTGGTGGTTCCATTTCCCTGCAATATGCCATTACCGGTGAGAACATTTTTGATAATGAGCGATGCATCGTTAATTGAGAGTGTGCCATTTTTGAGAACAAGACTATCATCGACTGAGAGAGAACCGCGTATTATCGCTTTTTTGTTATTTCCTACATTTATAATCAGATTTTTGAGGTGGGATATTGTTGGGCCGAAGTCTAATGCTCCCAACGTTCCATTAGCCGAATTAATCGTTATACTTGAATTTTCACCGGTTACAATATGTCCTTTACCTGCTGTATCAATACTTCCATTAATTGTCAATTGAGTTGAATCAAGTACCAATGTCCCTTTTTTCAAGGCGAGAGTGCCTGCAAGTGATACATCCGAATGAAGTGTTACTGTTTCATTTGAATCGACATCTATTGTTACATTACTTAACGCCGGCCCGGTAAGTTCGATTCCAGTCTGTGTTGAATTGCCGTGGTATATTACGCTGTATGTTTCTTTAGTATTAAGACTACTCATATTTTCAGCTACGATTGTTCCGCCATCGAGGATAATTGTAGCAGACTTTTTTAACCACAATAAATTACCATTCGTAAAGGTCAGGGTGGATGAAGTAACGGTAAGAGTCTGATTTGCAAGTAGAGTAGCATTTAATCTACAACTATCTGTTATATAAATATGTTCTGCTGTGACTTGTCCTATAAAATAGACAAAAGAGTTTGTATTTATATGAAATTCATTAACGATGATTCTACCTAATCCGCTTAAACGAGCTTTGTTGAGCGTTATGGAGATGTTTTTCGTAGAAGTGAGGTATCCATCTATCACTAAAGCAGCAGATACTCCTTCATAGACAAGATTACTATCAAGGTTAATAGTAATTAAAGCAGGTATATACACAACATTTGAATCATTAGTAATCGGCGGAGCAATCCCTAAGTCCCAAATAGCAGGATTACTGTAATTCCCTGATTTTATAGCAGTGTATTTAATGCTATAGCTGTTGGTTGTCGTGAAAACAAAAAGGAGGAGTATGAAGAGGGATCGTAATACAGCAGGTAGTAATTTATTCATAAAGGAAGAGGTATTGCGTGTAAAAATCAGTTGCGTTTCTCAAATTTAAGAAAAAAAACAGGAACCTCATTTATCAAACCATCAAAAAAAATGCACGCTGATTCTTCTACCGCACTCTACCTTTACACCATCCATCCCGAAATAGTCAATTCCTGGGAACCATGTTTCCAGATGCCGGTACCGAGTTCTTGAAGTAGATGTCTATCTTCTTCAACCACTTTTGCAAAGATATTGCAGGCATCAATTCCTTTTCCTTCTCCATAATAAATGCCGAAGCAATTGGCGGTTTTGGTTCTGCTTGGTTTCGATGGTCCTACGACCACTTCTCCCGGTTCAGTAAATACTGATGCATTCTCTTGAATGATATCAAGTGAAGGCACATTATCTATCCATATTTCCTGTCCCGACATGCGGGCATGGTAAAATGTTCTGGTAAACGGCAGAATGGCAAGGAATGCTGCTGAGGTTATCGGTGCGGTATCTCTGTAGAGTTCGAATCGTATTTTCAGTCCGTCCTGCGTTGTCAGTACAAATCCATTCATAGGTAGCTCTTGTTGTAAAAGTTATGTTGATATTATGTTTTAAGAATACTATAGTTCCCGGCAGTTACCACAACCGATCGTGATTACTTGCCTATAAAAAGTCTGCGTGATAAACGAGCTTCATCGAAGTTTATAGTCACAACCTATCAGTTATAAGAAAAACTTACAGGTTGGGGAAATGCTGATTGGAGTTCGTTTGTAGAGTGCATTATGCACTCGGTGTCTTGTGTTCCAAACTGCGCTATATTTCTGATCTGATAGCTGGTTACCGATTTACATAGTTGCATCTATCCATTCATTTATTATTGCCGTTAGTTCAGCTGTACCATTTTCGATGTCTTGCATACTTTTAAAGGTAATAACAGCTCGGTCATTCTCCTTCCAGACAATCATAGTACTCTTATTTGCTATCAATCGAGTCTTGGGTTGTTCCAGCTTTTTTGCTCCTCTGTGAAATATCAATTGAACTTGCTGCGTAGGCGGGTGAATCCTCATAGTCACTCGGTCTTCGCTGAGAATGCAATAGTTAGGACCATTCCATTTGATATTTTCGGTTATGTTGGTATTTGCTGATACAATACACCTCCGCAGAACTTCAATTTCCCTTCTAAAAGGGTGAGACAGTTTGTCTAAAAAGTCAGTTACTTCGCTATTTTTATTCGGTAATTCTATTGACATC